>DASWNL010000346.1:0-3581 GCA_036399215.1 Abditibacteriaceae bacterium | reverse complement strand
CATCCAGGCGTGCTCGCCCTCATCAAGCGGCGCTTGACGCCGAGCATGAGGCGCGATAGATTTCTTGGTTGCTGATTCAGTGTTGGGCCTCTGTGGCGGAATTGGCAGACGCGCTGGACTCAAAATCCAGTTCCCGTAAGGGAGTGTCGGTTCGACCCCGACCGGCGGCATACCAAAACCAAAACCGGACAACTATTTTAAGTTGTTCGGTTTTTGTTTAAGCAACTCAGCAGTGAGCATCGGAAGTTGGTTCGTGATGAAGCCGGTGCCGGATAATTACTTTATGCAACGACTACTGCTTTTAATAGCCATGACACTTTCTGCTTCTTCCGTTTTAGGCCAACAGATACAGACTCCCGAACCGATTTTGCTTTGGCCCGCAACAGCGCCGGGAGAAAAAGGCGACATCGCCGAAGAGCGCGACACCACGCCGCCCGACCCCAAAGTCGCACCGGAACAGTATATTATTCGATTGGGTAATGTTTCCAAACCGACGATTACCGTTTATCGCCCCGCACCTGAAAAAGATACTGGTGCTGCTGTGGTGGTATGCCCTGGCGGCGGCTACTCCATTCTGGCTTATAACCTGGAAGGCACCGAAGTTTGTCAGTGGCTTAATGTCATTGGCGTAACCGGCATATTGCTGAAATATCGCGTGCCAGGGCGCGGCGAATTTCGTCATAGCGCTTCGTTGCAAGATGCTCAGCGCGCTTTAGGGCTGGTGCGCCATCGCGCCAGAGAGTGGAACCTCGACCCGCAACGCATTGGCGTTTTAGGCTTTTCCGCAGGCGGTCACTTGTCAGCGGCACTCAGCACCAATTATCAAACGCGCACTTACCCGGTTATTGATGAAGCAGATCAAGTCAGTTCTCGCCCCGATTTCACAATCTTGATTTATCCAGCTTATTTAACCACCAAAGATGACCTGACCAGATTGGCTCCCGAAATCAAAGTGGATGCGCAAACCCCGCCGGCGTTTATCGTGATGACACAGGATGATTCGGTCAAAGTGGAAAACGCTTATACCTACAGCCTCGCCTTGAAAAACGCCAGAGTTAGCGCCGAACTGCACGTTTATCCAACCGGTGGGCATGGCTACGGCCTGCGCCCTTCACAGCATGGTGTCTCGCAGTGGCCGCAACGCGCCGCCGAGTGGCTAAAAGCGCAAGGCTGGCTTACTAAGAAGTAACTAAATGCGAGCCGGTTGAGTTTTACATTTAATGACACGGCTCTTTTGTGTATTTAGCGTTGTTTTGAAACTCGCTTTAAGGCTTTGGTTTGGCCGGTGCTTCGCTACAGAGCCAGGTAAACGCTTCGCGCACGCGGGCAATCTGGTTGGCATTAACTTTCAAATAGCGATGCGCGCCGCCGTCTTGCCTTGTCCACGTTGTAAAACCATCATTTTCCACTTTGATAGAGCCAGCTTCGGATAAATCGAAATAACCTCTATCCGGCAAGACGGCGTATAACACGGAAGTCAAGTCCCAGGTGGGGCGCTCATGAGGCGGCGGCTCGTAAAGATAATACGATTCTTTTATAGGATGATGCGCGACGTATTCATAATCGCGCTCGATGCTTTGCACTTGATAGGGCACGGCAATGCCGATTTCAAAGCCCGACCAAACCAAAGGCGTCGGCCAATTGGCGGCTACTTTTTGCGCGGCGGGAATGTCTTTGATGACATTGTATTCTTTATAGCGCGTGTCGTTGCCGATGTTAGTGAACGCGCCAGCCATCAGCGACAACAGCTTCACTTTTTGCTTGATTAAATCGCGCCCATTAAGGGGCGAAAATTCATCTGCGGGTGAATCAAGCAAGCGCGCCAGATTAGACGAAAAGCCCACCTGCACAATCACGACCGAGCCATCTTTTTGCGCGCTCAAAACCTGGCGCAGCAGTTTGGTGGCATCAGGCGCGTCATCGCTGCTCTTCAAGTCGTGTGGATAACGCACGTTACCATTATCTTTAGCGTCGGCCATCTTCAAGAACTTGCCTTCGCCCTGGCGCACGCCGCCGCGCACCGCACCAATTGGAATAGTCCCGCGCCCATAAAATGTGTTAACCGCGTCAACAAAAGCAGCGGCTTTGGGCGTGTCGTTAGTCAGTGTCACGGCCAGCAATTCACAAGCGCCGCGCGATTGCAGATTGTGAATGAGGCCCAGTGCCAGAACATCGTCCACATCGTTGCCGATGTCGGTATCAAAAATCAAGGGCACCGGGGCTGCGTGCGAAAGGGAAACATTTAAGAAGGCAAACAAAAAAAGCCAGATATTTTTCAGGGGCATGAAAGCTATTTCACCAGAAAGGTCAGGGCTTTTCCACCACATAAAAATACATCAACGCGCCGCCATCAGGTGCGCCTTTGAAATCGGGCTTGAAGGTTTGGCGCATTTTCGATGAACCCTGACGGGACGGCACTAAATCATAGCTATTATCAGGGCGTAAAAGCGCCAGTTGCGCCACATCGCCCGCATCGGAATTGATAGCGTTCCACACGCCTTTTTGTAACCAGAATCTTTGCACGTCGGCCACTGTCCAACCGCCCCATAAACTCACGCCGAAAAAGTTGCCACGACGCACTGCAATAATGCTGGCGCTTTCCGAATCCGGCTCTTTAATGAAGAGCAGATACAACTTTGAACTGTCTTTCGACCAGCCGATGCTGGCGCGACAGGAGCGCATGTGATCGAAGTCAGGAATGTGCCCGGCTTCTTGCGGCGTTGAAGGCACAGGCTGTTTGATGGGCGGCAACCCAAAGGGCTGCAACTTTAAAGGCTTGCCGTCTTTGATGAGGCATTGCGCGCTGCCACCACCGAAATCGTATTCGCGTTTGTATGTTTCCACTGACGGCTTATGAAATGTTTTAAAAGTTGGTCTGCCGTTTTGATATTTCACGCCAAAACTCCAGCGATGATTGGCGCCCCAGTTATGAACCTGGCCCTTAATAACAACCGGCGAAACGTGAAATGCATTCTGTTTGGCCCACTTCGAGCCGCCGTGATAACCATAAAACAGGCCGTTCCACAAAGCGATAACGCGGCCTTCGGTTTTGTTCAATTGTCGCGTCATTTGCGCCGCGCCTCTTGGCCAAAACAGGCAATGATTATCCCACGGCTTTTTGTCGTCGGAATCTTGATCGAAAAGGGCAAAACGCAGTTTGGGATTGGCTTTGAAATCGAATTCAATCAACTCGCAAACGGTGCCATCAAAAGACGACTTATCTATCCAATGAGTTACACCGCGCACCGGCGAATCCTTCTTTGCTTTAGGCCAGGGCCAGCGCGCTAAAGGTGCCGGGTCAGTAGGAGAGGTATCTTTTTTCAAAGTGCGCGTGTCATTCAACCAGCGCTGTTTGGCCCAAAATAAAGCGCCTCCTGCAATTGCGAATAACACAAGAAGGACGATAAAACGAGTAGGACGCTTGCTTTTCTTTTGCATGTTGATGGCTTCCAAATCTTAAAGCGCTGTTTAATGCTGTAGAACCCATCTGTTTCCAAACAACCAGGGCCAGTTTATTTTCTCTAATCACGCGCTGTAAATTCACCGAGGAAATTATCTCATGAAAACGCGCTTTATCTTCT
>DASWNL010000345.1:0-6779 GCA_036399215.1 Abditibacteriaceae bacterium | reverse complement strand
CGCCAAAGTCGAAATCAGAATGCAGTCACCACGAAGTTTCAAAACCCAAGGTGGGAATAAGGCGCTCCCCATACCGATTGGCGATGTGGCGGTTCAAGCCTTTGGCCCGCCCGCTCAAAAGTCGCCTTACCAGCAGGGATGGAGACTCGTCGTTTCTCACAAAGGCATTGGTCTTATCGGCGAGTCGGATGAAGCGGCCAGCTATGCCGTTTATGAGTTGCTGGATCGCCTCGGTTGCCGCTGGTATATGCCGGGCGCTATGGGTGAAGTAATTCCTTCCCGCAAAAATATCAGTCTTATGGAGATGGATATTTCCGCAGTTCCGGCGACCATCACCCGCAATATTTGGTATCGCGACGAAGCGTTTGCGCGGCGCAACCGGCTTGGCGGCTTTCAACTGCAAACCGGACATGCTCTGGAAATCACTCGGCAGGGGCACCGGCCTTCAGGCCAATTACTATTCCACCGGCGACTGGACAGGGACGCCTGTTATCTCGCGGGTTGATCCTACATTGAATTTCGCCTGGAACGCGCACAACAATGTTGTGAATTCACCGCTTGAAGGCGACCCTTATTACAGCGTGACGTGGAACGGCACTCTCACGCCGCGCCGCACCGGCTGGCATATGTTCAATCTCGCCAACGTCGTGAGTGGAACCTTACTGGTCAACAACACCATGGTTGACCGTAGAGCGCACAACGGCAATGATAGAATTCTGTGGCTCCAGGCCGCAAAAGCCTATCCCATCAAATTCGGCTACACATCCAGTCCAGACTGGGGCGTGCATCCTTCTTCGGTCAACGGCATTATCCTGCAATGGGTAGAGCCGGAAACGAACGGCACCTGGGCTGTAATCCCACAAAGCCAATTATCGCCGGTCAGTCCTGTTGCCAGCTCCGGCACAAAACACAAAATGACGGTAGAGAAAAGCACGAAGTGAAGCCGTAAAATCTCACCGCGTTTAAGCCCCTTCAAAAGCAGTCAATGCCGAAGTTCTACAAAATTTGCTGTGACCGTTAAAATCACATTAACGCTCAGTCTCTTAATTTCGGCTCCTGCAACAGGAAGAATCATGCAACACAGAAGAAATCTCTCCATAGCCTATGCCATGCCGCTCTGCGGCGGCTTGCTTTTAAGCGCCTGTCTCGCATCGGCGCAAGACCCGATAACGTTGACCTTCGAGCAGCCACAAACCGCCGGCATCAGCGGCTTTCGGCAAATGTGGGACACGCCGGTCGTGCTGGGTGAAAGCGGTGTTGTTCAAGAAGTGGATAAAGGCCAGTTCGGCAAAGGCCCGGTTGGGGTCTGGTTTCCCGAAAAGCGCGATGGTGGCGCCAAACCCGGCGCTTTAGTTTTCGACGCGCAGCATCGCAGTCTCCTGGTGCGCTTTCCGGGTGCGGCGCAGCAAATCGCCGCGCAGATAGCCAAAGGCTATACCGTCGGCAAGGCGGAAGTTGTGTTACCTTTTCGCGATACCGAGTTGTGGCCCGAAGGCTACAAGGAGCCGTCCGGCCTGTCGTTTATGGGCGATTTGTGGGTGAAGAATCGCCCGCAGTGGCACGCCGTCGCGTGGGCACTGCGCAAACCCTGGGTCGTTGATGCCAAAATCGGCCCGACTTACAATGCTTTCATCAACGGCGCCGGCTACTGGACGAAATTCGGTGCGCAGGATGCAAAGCAGGATCGCTTCCCACCGCAGTTCGGCCCCACTGAAGTCTCGTATAAAAAAAACGAAGGGCGCCTCGACGTCACGCCGATGTTGCGCGATGCCACGTTCGGCGCCACACCCGAAGAGCGCCTGCGCGCCTTTGAAAACTACGGTCTGCTGATTCGCAAGTGGGAAACCTACGACGTGCGCTACCATCAAGGCGGCTATGAATGGGGCATGGCGACGGCGGGGCGCGGCATTTTAGTTCACACTCCCAAACTTGTCGTGTCTCTGGCGCCCGGCGGCAAAGCGACGCCGATTCGCGTTGCTAACCTTTCGATGAACGTGCCGGCGTTGGCGACCCAGCTACAAAAGAACAAAAGCGGCGGACAACCAACCGCCGTAATGCCGGATGCGGCGCAGATAAAGGCCTTGTCGCAGAAATATGGCTTCAACCGTCCGGCGTGGATGAGCGATTGGCAGTGGCAGCGCATTTCGGAACTCAAGGCATTAGGCGGCTTCACTTCGATGCCCGATACGCCCGAAGCCTACGCCGCCTGGATTGACGAGATGTTATCCATCATGCCACGCCGCTGGGACGGCTGGGATGGGCCGGACAAGTTGCAAACCTACTACCTTTACAACGCGGCGTGGCCGGCCCCGGTGCGTCAGGCGTGGCAGGAGTATTGGAAAGCGTGGCTGATGCCCGAAAAAGAAACCAAAGATTTCGCGCACAACCAGTGGAACGTGGCCGATGAGCGCGGTCAGGAGAACGCCGTCAAATACTACGCGCGCACCAGCGACTGGCGCGGTAATGTCAGCTTTTATCGTTACTCCTACACGCAGAACATGAGCACGATGAACTTCAACCACACCGCCGCGTTGGGCGCTCTGTTGGGCGGCGGCATCATCGGCTCCGAGCGCGCCATGCAAGACGGGCGGCACGGTTTGGAGACATGGCCGCTACGCACCTGGAGTTGGTTCGACGGCAGCACGCAGGAGTCGCTCGACCATTACTATTTTGCGCTTTCCCTTAAAGGCCAGAAGATGTTCGCCGATTTTGGCCCAACGCATCTCGACCGCATGATGGGACAAAGCATTTTAGCCAAGTCGGTTGAAGAATTGACCTCGTCCTATCATCCGGGCTTGCGCCACTTCATCGCGCCTTCGGGGCGCACCGGCCCTTCTTATGTTTTCGTGCAGCAGGAAGGCACCAAGCATATCGTCCACACACTGTCGCATGGCGGCGCGCTTACCGACCTTAATAACAAAGATATTTCCGGCGGGATGCAGGCGCTGGGCTACGATGCTTTGCCCGGCATGATCGCGCAGCAGGCGCTCAACGGCCCGTGGGCACCCGAATGGGTAGCCAACATGGTGGACGAAAAACCGCTGCCTTACCAAATGACCAACTCTTACAAGGAGTGGGGCGGCTACTCGGCGACGCCGCTGTGGAAGCGCAATTACATGGGCCAACATTATGGGGTGGCCACCGTTGACCTTTCTGGGATGGGCACCGTTCCCGTCATGGCGCAGTGGCGCCGCGCCAATACAAAGGTGGAAAACATGGACGAGATCAGCACCCTGCTGATTCGTCCCGGCGTCAATAACACCAACTTTCTTCAAACTCAGAACAACGGCATTGTCGGACAATTCGGCAGCATGGCAACCTTGCAGCACAAGAACAAGATGCTTGTGCTCTCCAGCCCCTGGAAAAAAGAAAAGTATCCCTCAGACGCAGTTGCCCAAACCAAAAGCCTGCAAACCACCATCGGCCTTTTCAACTTCCAGAAGAATCCGACGTGGGGAATCTTCGTGGAGGGACAGCGTGTTACGACTTATCCAGTGAAGGTCAAGGCCGGGCAACGCATCACAATCCACGACGGTGTCAGTTATACCGGCATTATCCCATTGCCGAGCAGCGATTTGGGGCGCAGCGATGAAGTTGTCATCACCGACCAGACCGGGCCGATGGTGAAAATGCAGGGCGGCGGGGAAGCAAAGCCGACGCTGCTCATCGAGCAATACAACCTCAAGCGAGAGGCGCCTCTTGCTGACAACGCTGATTGGACGAAGATTGACCAGGCTTACGGCGGCTTTATCATCGAAGTCAGCGACGCGACCGAATATAAGGACTTCGCCGCCTTTCAAGACGACCTTAATGCCATCAAGCTCAATACAAAGTGGGACGATGAAAAGAAGCAACTCAATCTTTCTTACACCAGCGGCGGCGACTTGATAGAAGCCGGCTTTCGTCCTGAATACGCTGGCGGCGCTACCGATCAGTTGTTTCCGTATCGGCGCGTCAACGGCGCCTGGCCGTATAATGCGCCGGGCATTGACCGCGACAGCACTCTTACCATGCAGGGCACAACCGGCAGGCTCGAAAAGAACGGCGCGGTTCTGCAAAGCGAAACCGGACGCATGGCCTACTTGCAGACTGAACCGATTAGCGGCACTTACGCCGGTTTCAATCCGTTTCCCGACCCCGCTTTCTGGTCGCTGAGCGCCCCCGGCGGCGTGACGGTCAAGGCCGATGGCCGGTTGGGGCTGGCGCGCGTCATTGTGCGCCCCGGAGAAAATAAGCTGTGGGTAGATTACGCCTTGCGCGACGATCAAAAAGCAGGTGGCGACATGGCGAGCGCGCTAGTGGTGTTCGGTTTCAAAGGTGCCCCGACGGTTCAGTTAAACGGCAAAACCGTCAAAGTGAGCACTCAGGTTGTGGATGGGCAAACGGCTTACATCATTCCACTCGGCGATAAAGCGGCGCAGGTTGCCGCACGCTACCAAAGCGCGCAAGCGGCGTGGAAAACACTGGCCGTAAAGCCAAAATAAGGTTACTGACAGTGAGGAATTGGCCGCGTTCGGGAACAAGTTGGTGGCATTTGAACGCTCACGCTGTTTGCTTTGAGGTTCAGCTTTTCAGTCACCGGGCCGGGCGAAATCGTAGCGACCAATAACGGTAACTCCAATGACCTGATGTCCTTTTAGCCGCCGCAACATAACGCTTAGAGTGGCCTGACGTTGGTTATCATGCGTGCTAAAAAGGGGCAACGCGACTCGATCACCTTGCGCGCTACAGCCGATGGTTTAGTCCTTGGTCAAACTATCATTACGGCTTGACCATAAAGCGCAGTGTTTTGGACAGCTCAGGGCCATTCGTGCTGCTAAAGAACTCTGTCTATATGCGCCGTTTGGAGCGCAGTGTGACCAGTTCTAATGGCGCCACCGTGATAGTCACCTCACCGTTCTTCATGATGACCGTTTCGGACGGGGCATTCTTCACGGTTTCATTGGTGCGATGCACCACGAAAGGCACATCTTTGTGATTTCTGAGTTCATCCACTCGAATCGTTACCGTAAAGGTTTGTCCCGGCGTGTGGCCGCCCTGCTCAATGTTCCATTTGTCGTCGGCCCAGCCCTGCACATTCAAGAAGTTGTCAGCAGTGAAGTTGCAAACGCCCATGCTCCAGGTGCCGTTGGGATTGCGCGCAGTGGAGGCAAAAAGATGAGGCTTTTGGCCATATGTCCAAGTCATGTCGCCGTCGAGCGAACTTTGGCTGTCACGAAACACCGCTCCAACATCAAAGGCTTGAGCTAATTGCTGGTAGGTGTAGTATTTTTTGAGCACCTTGGAACGGAAGGGATTGGTCTGGTAAGCGATGATGCGCGTTGCATCGTCTGTGTGGGGAGCCTTGGTGTCCTCAAGACCGAGAAAGTGAACCCAGTGCGTAACACGATGGTTCATGTCGTTGAGAAAGCGTGAAGCTAAGCTGGCTGCACGAATCGCCGGGACGCCGGTCATGCCTTCCTCTTCCGGGCCGTTATCACTGGCTTCGGTCATCCAGTATTCTTTGGTATTACGGCCATCGGCTCCCACAATGTAGCTTGCAGCCTTGTCTGTGGCGGCCATGTTGTAGGAATGCGAGCTGATTCCAGCCAGAGAGTTCCATATATTGGCATCTGCCTTGAATGCCTCCAGATGCGAATAGAATCTGTCATCAGCACTGGAGGCTTCCGAGGCGATAATCTTTACGAGTTTCAAGCCACGCGCATCAAGTTCCGCGCGCAAGCGTTTGACAGCGCGCACCAACTGCGTAGGAGTCATGTCAGGCTCATTCTCAATGCCCGTGGCGTGGATGGTGATGCCGTCTTCATCTCTCAACTGCCGGATAGCCTCCGCAATGAGCGTCACAAAGTTCTCGATCTCAGCATCATTAATCGGGCCGTCAGCTTTATCACCTGCACGCATGTAAGGCGGAATATGATCGGGCGCGAGCAACAAAGTCGTCACGCCATTGGCCTTAGCGTCGGCGATGGCTCCCGAACGAACATACTGCTTGCGAAACAGGCTTAGGTCATGGGTGCCGCGCGTGGGAGAGTAATTATCCACGTTGAACCACAGCCGCAAGATTTTAAAATTCAAGTCGCGCCAGAACATTTGGGCTAAGCGCAGACGTTGCGCCTTGGGCAACGACTGATATTCACCGTCCCAGTTGCCCATGCTCGCTCCAAAGCCGGCAAATGTCTGCCGCGCGCCCGCAGGAACAGAGATAGTGACGGGCACGCTGCTGGTGGATTTTGGCGTCGTTGCGGCACTTTTATCGGCAGCATCGGTAGCATTGATGTTCGTTGGTTCCGGTAGTGCCTGCTGATTGCCGGTGAGAACCGGAGCGCTCATTGCGGCGCTCGTCAAGACCATAAGCACCGCCACTGCACAGCAGTATTTGGCCTTCATCTTTTTATCTTGATCACTCATATTTCGTCCTCAGTGTTGTTGCATAACCTCTTTCAGCAAGAAGCTTTGGGCCGTGTGGGAATTACACAGAGCGAAGTGTCATCCTCTGTTATTCCAAGTTATTACAAGTCACTTCGACAATCATATCGAACCACTCACCATAGCGGCGGCCATCCAGGCTGATGTCGAAGGTCAGTAAATGCAGGCCCGGTTCTGTGGCTGCGGCAACGGTCAGGGCAATCTCATACTCCTGCTTGTCGCGTGCCGCAATGTCGCCTTCTAAAACAAGGGGAGTCGCTGTCCATCCAATGGGCAGCCTGGTTTCGATGCGATGTGATTCGACCCGGTCACGATGATTGCGGATGATGAGGTGAAAGGTGGCGCCGCTGCTT
>DASWNL010000344.1:0-5874 GCA_036399215.1 Abditibacteriaceae bacterium | reverse complement strand
TCTCCCCCCTTACCAAGGGGGGCCGGGGGGGTGGTTTTTTCCGTAATCCGCTTATGTGGGTTGGCTTTGGCATCGCGGTTTGGATTCAGGGTTTGAACGGCCTCAATTATTACTTCCCCGAAGTGCCACCTTTTCCGCTTTCATTAAATAGCAACCAGTATTTCAGTGAACCGCCGTGGAATCAGATGGGGCCGTTCATGTTTCGCATTTTGCCCTTTGCCGTCGGCGTTTCGTATCTGCTATCCAGTGAAGTTGCCCTGTCGTTCTGGTTCTTTTATTTGTTGCATAAATTCTGTTACGTGGCGGCCTATCAAATCGGCCTGCCGCCGGGCGCCTTGCCCGACCCAACATGGACGCGCGGCTTTGCCAAGTCTTTCATTTCCTATCAGCAAATCGGCGCCATGTGGATGTATGCCGCTTTAGTGTTGTGGATTGGGCGCGTGCATTTATGGCATGTCGTCAGGCGCGCGTTTCGCCGTGTCCCGGCGCATAGCGATGAA
This sequence comes from Abditibacteriaceae bacterium, assembly GCA_036399215.1. GTDB lineage: Bacteria > Armatimonadota > Abditibacteriia > Abditibacteriales > Abditibacteriaceae > DASWNL01. The sequence continues at coordinate 5,374 of DASWNL010000344.1, read as the reverse complement.
AACGATGAAGCGATTTCATATCCCCTGGCATTCTGGGGTTTCGTCGTTTCGTCCTTAATTTTGGTTGGCTGGACGGCAATGGCCGGCGTGCGCTTCGATTTGGCGTTTTATATTTGGCTGACCTATTTTGTGATTGCCCTTTGCCTGACGCGCGTCGTCGTTGAAGGCGGAATGCTTTACGTTAATCACGGATGGTCGCCGCTTTTGCCATTAGCGCATCTGGTGGGCGCGGGGCCGGGCAAATGGATTAGTCCCGAAGGCGCAGTGCCGGGCGCCATCGTGCAGAACTCGTTGATGATAGACCTCAAAGCGTTTTTGTTGCCGAGCTTTTTGCATAGCTTCAAACTGGCGCGTGACCGCGAAATTCCGCTGCGCCCCTTGTTCTTTTTAATCTTTGCCTGCATTGCCGTAGCGTTTATAACCGGCGTGCATACGATTTTGAATATCGCCTACAGTGAAGGCGGATTAAAAATGAATTCGTTCTGGGCCAATAGCGGCCCACAAGAGCCGGCGCGCTCGGTCAAGGAAATCGCAGGTGGGGTGCAGGATTCGTTTCTAACCAACTGGCTGTGGACGTTTTTTGGCGCCGGCACGACATGGGGCTTGGTCACAGCGCGGATGCGCTTTGCCTGGTTCCCCTTGCATCCTTTGGGCTATATTATGTGGTCGCCCTTTGTGATGTATGCGATGTGGTTTTCAATTTTTCTGGGTTGGCTGTGCAAAGTTCTTATCATGCGCTTTGGCGGCCCGGCTATTTACCGCAAGATAATGCCCGCGTTTTTAGGTTTGGCTCTGGGCGATGCCACCATGATTTTGGTCATCAACGCCGTTGATCTCTGGCAAGGTCGCACCGGCCATCAGTTAATGCCCGGATAGCGTTACAACACGCAACAAGCCATGCTCTTGGCTTTCCTAAATGGGGCATGATTAATTTGAAATGGCTGTTTGTGACGGCCTTTTTGTCGGCTGGAAAAGCCGCGTGGTCTCAACCTCTTGAAAATCCAACCGAAGCCGAAGGGCCGGTAATCAGCGTTGAGCAATTAGAAAAATTGGTGGATGGCCCAACAAGAGTTTCATTGCGGCATGAGAATGCCAATTTAGATGTAGTTCTCAAAGATGCCACGCGAAAACTTGGTGTGCCTTTCGGGCTTTCGGCGCGCATCGGTGCCAGAGGCCCGGTTACGTTGGATTTAAAAGACGCGCCTTTGTGGACAGTGTGGGATGCCTTACGCCAGCAGGTGCAAGTTGATCGCAAGGGGCCAGCTATAGCGCCGCGTGGGCCATTATTACTCACTCCGGTAGTAATACAAAGCCAACAGGTGACCTACGAAAATTCGCTGTTTCAAGTTCGCACGCTGGGCCTGCGTCAAAATAATAAAGGCTGGACAATGGTTGTCAACCTGGTTGTTGACCCCAAGATTGAAATTAGCCCTTCGTCAGGGCGGATTCAACTCACTGAAGCCGTAGATGATCAGGGAAATAATCTGTTGGCTCATGAAGTGCGCACGTCCACACTTTACTCAACGATGGCTTCGGTCTGGTATACCTCGTTGTCGCAGATTCGCCAGGCGCCGCTTGGCAAGCGTTTGCTTCGTCTGCGTGGCACTATTTCCGGCAATGCGATTTTAAAACGCGAGAATTGGGAGGTGGCAGTAGCCGATCTACCAGCGCAGAAGACTATCGAGCGTGATGGCAATACCGAAGTCTTGAGAATGAGCGAAGTGCGCCGCGATGACGACAAAGATCGTTATTTTGTTGAGGTATCGCGTGAAGTAAAATCGCTTATCAATTATCGTTTCTGGGGGGCGACAAAATTGCGCGCCAACAGTTTGCATAATGCTGCGTTAATCAGTGGCGTGCGATTGGAAGATGCAACGGGAAGCCGCTTTTATCTTCGCAAAAGTGATGCAAACGCGAATTATGAAGACGAAACTTATCGGTATGAATGGACAGGCCGTTTTGACGCCAAACCCGAAGATCGGCGCGCCGATGACGTTTTGCCGGACGGCGAACCCGCAAAGTTGATTTGGCCTCTTCCCGGTGAAATGCACCACTTTGAAATGCCCTTTGAATTAAAGGATGTGCCGATTAATTAACCTATGATGAACCCGCTATTACGTGACTTTCCCGACGAGTTTGAAACCGAACGACTAATCATTCGCGCCCCGCGCCCTGGCACCGGTGCCTTGTTAAACGAAGCAGTGCGCGAATCGTTGGATGAATTGCGCCCGTGGATGCCGTGGGCCGATCATGAGCCAACGATAGAAGAATCTGAGGAAGTCTGTCGTCGCGCACACGCGAAGTTTCTACTGCGTGAAGATTTAACGCTGCATTTGTGGCTCAAAGACGGCGCGCCCTTTGGTTTGCCCGATGGCGCTTTGGCTGGCTGTAGCGGTCTGCATCGCATGGATTGGAACGTGCCGAGATTTGAAATCGGCTACTGGCTGCGCACTTGTTTGCATGGTCATGGTCTGATGACCGAAGCCGTTAAAGGCATTGCTGATTTTGCATTTACTCATTTAGAGGCGCGCCGTGTGGAAATTCGCTGCGATGCGCGCAATGAGAAAAGCGCCGCCGTCGCCCGCCGCGCCGGTTTCGAGCTTGAAGGCCATTTACGCCACGAAACGCGCGACCATAACGATTCCTTGCGCGATACCCTTATCTTTTCCCGCGTGCGCGATGATTGATTGTTGCACGAGCCAAAAACAAAAAAGCAAGAAGCAGAAATTGCCCCTTGCCAACATAGTCTCTTGTTGTGCCGATGTTAGGGACTTTTAACTGCGGTTTGAATTGGATGCCCCACCGCAGATTTTCGTTGCGGCGGGGCATTTTGATTGCCTTTAAGGATTTATGGTGCCGTTGACCGCAGAGCCAAGCGGGTTACCATGAAAACACACCTTCACTGTGGCCCAAGCGTTGCCTGTCGTGATGCTGATGGAGTCTCGGAACACTTGGCTTTTCCAACCGCTGGAACTGTAGTAGCTGACAGTGCCATGAACCAGCGTGTCTCCAACTGCTGAGTAGGAAATGTTATAGTTGACAACACCACCATGTCTGGCGACTTCCACCCAAGGCCCCCACCGCAGAGGGCCGGCGTAACCCGCGAACCGCCTGAGCATTTCGACTTCGACATCCATCGGCCCAAGCGTCTTGTATTCTTCCAATGGCCCTACTTCGACGTTGGGTGCGTCTTCCGGCGCTTCTGGTAGAGCTTGCTCGGAGCCTTGATTTGCCGCCGACTTGACATCGTTCTCATCCATCGTTGCGTCTCCTTTGAGATTGCGTCTCGAACTAAATCTATTACTGACTTCGGTTTCCGTCAAGCCGCGCGCTTTGTTGTGCCGATGTTAGTTGCTATAGGGGTGAGCGGACGGAGCAGCCCCGCGAAACCGTCCATGCAGGGCTGCTCCGTCTCTGGCATGGCATTAGAACTTGATACCAATACCAATGGAGATACTGCCCTCAACTCCGAGTGTGCTCACACCATTCGCGTCGTCTTTCTGCAAAATTCCTGAACCGGGCAAGACATCGCCTGAATCGAAGAACGTTTTGGTGCCCTTCGTAATCTTCGGGATGATGTCAATGTCCATCTTCGCGCCACCCAAGATAGCAAAGAACTCTTTGATGTCGTCGGTTGAGATGGAAGCCATCGCTTTCTCACCAGCGAGGCTCATGAGCGTGTCGCTTTTCTCGCCTTTGGCAAGGTCATCGAACACGGTCTTCCAGAAAGCAGTGGCTCCCTGGGCAAGTGCTTTGGCTACTTTATCGTAGCCGGGAACTTCTTCAGCCATTGTCGTCTCCTTCACCTTTTTATTTCCGACTGGCGATATTATAACACCGCACAACAGCGCCGCGCCAACCGCCACAGAGTACTGCCTTCCCCACGCCCCAAGCACTCTTGCCTTCACGCTTCCAAGCCGCAGCACAACAAGTTATTATGCGACAAAGTGTCGGATAATATGCTTTATTCTGGTGTTATGCTACACAATGCGCGGTCTTGTGACTTTCACAGGAAAACTGCATTTTGGGGGCGGATTTGCGTTCAAAGCAGCGGTTTTGAGCGTGAAAGGGCGTTATTTTGTCGTCCGGCGCTTCAAGATTGCTTAAATCACGGCGACAAAAGCAATCTTGGCTTCAGGATTGTTTTTTTCGCTGTGATTTAAGGCTTCAGCGTTTCAAGATTGCTTTTTTCGCCGTGATTTAGGGTTCCGGCGCTTCAAGATTGCCTTCCGAGCCGTGATTTAAGCAATCTTGAAACGAAGATTGCTTTTTTCGCCGCGATTTAAGGCTCCGGCGCGCGGGAATAAAATTTTTGCGCCATTTCACCCCCGTCGCAAAAATATGTCATAATCGGGGACGGCGAAAGCCTATCTTGTTCTTGCGAGGTTCTTCATGGCTGCGAATCCAATTCCCACAAAAGTAGCTGAACTGTTGTTGATGGCCGAAGATGCCGCCGATGGACTGACCCAACTGGGCGTCACTCTGGGCGTGGCGCAGAATACCGAGGCTAAAGTGCGCGCTGATATTAGCGCGCTGCGCACCACGCAGACCGCCTACGAAGCCGAACGCGCCGACCAAAGCGTGCGCGTGGCCGATCAATCTCTTGAGGATGAGAACGCCAAAGCATGGTTGACCAAATATCGGCGTCGTCTGAGCTTCTTTTTGCCCGATTCGTGGACGCCGCAATGGGGCGAAGCCGGTTTTAGCGACGGCTCGACAGCCGTGCCAAAAACCATCGGCGGGCGTCAGGAGTTGTTGGCTTCCGCCGGGACGTTTCTGACCGCAAACACCCAATATGTTGATGGCACGCTGGACATCCAGGGCACCAGGGCCGAATACCTTTATGACCAGTTGTCCGAAGCGCGCAATTTGGTGAATGCCGGAACCGCCACCGTCGAAACGAAAAAGCAGGCCCGCGATGAAGCTTTGGCCGCCCTGACCAAACGGATGCGCGGCTTATTGGATGAACTGGCACAACTGCTCTCGCCGACGGATGAGCGCTGGTATGTTTTCGGTTTCAACGCGCCCGGCGACCCGGCCACGCCCGAAGACGCCGCGCCGCCGCAACTCAGCGCTTTAGGCGATGGCAACCTCCAGGCGATTTTCACTTTGCCGCGCCGCGCCGACTACGCGCATCTCTGGGTGCAGCAAGACGGCGTTGACCCCGAACCGCGCCGCCTCGATGGACAATTTCAATCGCCCGCCTTATTAAGCGCCGGCGATTTCAACCTACCGCTGAACACGCCGTTGCAGTTCACCTTAGCCGGTGTCAACCCCGCCGGCACCGGCCCGCAAAGTTCGCCCGTTACGGTAACGATTACTTAGCACGAACCCCACCTGCCCAGAGGGCACCCGCCCTTGGTAAGGGGGCTAA
>DASWNL010000343.1:0-2304 GCA_036399215.1 Abditibacteriaceae bacterium | reverse complement strand
CGGTGGATGCTGTTCGGGCGAAACCAAGGCTAATTTCCCCTGCCCCAGGCGCAAAAAGGCCCAGGTTTGGTCTTGATATAAAACTTGCGCGCCGAAATTCTCAACGTAAAATTGCACGCTGCCTGTAATATCGCGCGTTTGAATCGCGACGTGATCTAATTCAAACATCTTCGTCCTTACTCATTCACCTTTAAAATGCTTAAGAACGCTTCTTGCGGAATCTCGACGGAGCCGACTTGCTTCATGCGCTTTTTGCCTTCTTTTTGCTTTTCGAGGAGTTTGCGTTTGCGGGAAATGTCGCCGCCGTAACATTTAGCTGTTACGTCTTTTCGCATCGCAGAAAGATTGGCCGAAGCGATGATTTTGGCGCCGATAGCGGCCTGGATACGAATCTGAAAAAGCTGGCGCGTTAGAAGCTCTTTCATCTTGTCACAGATAACTTTGCTGCGCCCGTAAGCCTGATCGCGGTGACAGATGAAACTGAGGGCATCTACAATTTCACCGTTGATAAGAATATCCACTTTGGACAAAGGTGAACGCTGAAAATCGGTCAGTTCATAATCCATCGAAGCATAACCGCGCGTGCGACTTTTGAGGTGATCGAAAAAGTCCATGATCATCTCCGAAAGTGGTAGCAAATAAGTAATGGTGACTCGACCGCCAGTCGAAGAAAACTCCATGTTCTTGTAAATGCCGCGCCGCTCTTCACACAATTCCAAACAGGCGCCAACATAATCGGGTGGCACAATGATGGTTGTTATCACCATCGGCTCTTCAACGTATTCCAGTTCATGAGGCGCGGGCATTTTAGCCGGGTTATCAATTTCAAAAGTTTGCCCGTTGGTGCGCGTAATGCGATAAATAACGCTGGGTGCTGTGGCAATCAGCGACAGGTTGTATTCACGCTCCAAACGCTCCTGCACAATATCCATGTGCAACAGGCCCAGAAAGCCGCAACGAAAACCAAAGCCCAGAGCTGGTGAAGAATCGGCCTGATACGTCAGAGAAGCGTCATTGAGGCGCAATTTATCAAGAGCATCGCGCAAGTCGGTGAACTCATCAGAATTGATGGGATACAGGCCGCAAAAGACCATAGGCTTCGGCTCGCGGTAGCCACCTAACGCTTCAGCAGCGGGCTTTGCCAGATCGGTGACCGTATCGCCGATTCGCACCTCACCCACATCCTTGATGCCGGCTATCAAATAGCCCGTTTCGCCTGCAGCCAATTCTTGAACCGGCGTCATTTTAGGCCGAAAAACGCCGATTTCGGTGATTTCGGCAGGCAATCCAGTGCCCATAAAGCGAATTTTCTGGCCCGCACGCAAAGTGCCTTCCATTAAACGCACATAAACAATCACGCCACGATAAGCATCGTAGTTGGAATCGAAAATTAAGGCTTTGAGCGGCGCATTAACATCACCCTTTGGCGGTGGAATGCGCTCGACAATAGCTTCGAGCAGTTCAGGAACGCCGAGGCCGCTTTTGCCCGAAGCCAGAAGGGCATCATCCATGGGCAGGCCAACGATTTCTTCAACTTCGGTCAAAACGCGAGCCGGATCAGAGTTAGGCAAATCAATTTTGTTGAGGACAGGGATAATTTCCAGATTGGCCATAAGCGCCAGATGCGCGTTGGCGACGGTTTGCGCCTCGACACCCTGAGAAGCATCCACTACCAGAAGCGCGCCTTCGCAAGCCGCTAAGGCACGGGAAACTTCGTAGGAAAAATCGACGTGGCCGGGCGTATCAATCAGGTTGAGAACATACCATTGGCCGTCACTTGCTTTGTAATCGAGACGCACAGCGCTGGCTTTGATGGTGATGCCACGCTCGCGCTCTAAGTCCATCGAGTCGAGCATCTGCTCTTTCATGTCGCGGTCAGCGACAGCGCTGGTCAATTGCAGAATGCGGTCGGCTAAAGTGCTCTTACCGTGATCTATATGGGCGATTATTGAAAAATTTCGAATCTTATCTTGTTGCACGCCCAAAGTTTAACGTAAAGCGGTAAGAGATTAGTTTCGCGGCATTAGACTGAAGTCGTCGGCTCTTCGTCAAACGACACGCGCTCGTAGATTTCCTGCAAAGTCAAAATGCTGTTAATGGAAGCCAGCATGATTTCGGATTCAGGCGTGGTGTGAATCGAATACAACCACATGCTTTCGTTTTGCCGCGCGTAATGCTGCACATGGCGCCGATGCTGCGCCACCATTAAATAATCGGTCAGCGAGGATAACTGCTGATAAAGCGGCCATTTGTCTTCGTAATCTCTGCGCGAAGTGGAAGCTGACAAAACCTCAATGATAATCC
>DASWNL010000342.1:0-9782 GCA_036399215.1 Abditibacteriaceae bacterium | reverse complement strand
TAAGCGTGCTGTTGGTTAGGTTGAGAGTCGCCGTGCTGATGCTGCTGTTATAAATGCCGCCGCCAAGGCCGGCGTCGCCTTCGGCCCCAACACTGTTGCCGCCCGCAGCGAGATTATTTTTGAAAGTGCAGCCGCGAATCGTCGAAGCGCCACTGTTATAAATACCGCCACCTACACCAGGGCCAGCTTGATCGGCGCTGTTACCACCACGCGCATCATTGCCCAGCAAGGTGCTATTGATGAGGTTCAGCGTGCCGTCACTGCGAATGCCGCCGCCCTGTCCCACGCCGCCATTCTCACTAAAAGCCGTGTTGCCACTAAGACTGCAACCAGCCAACGAAACGGTGCCACTGTTAAAAATGCCGCCGCCCTGGCCATCGCCCTGCGAGCTACCGGCGGAATTTGCATTGAGTGAACAATTGGTTAGCGTAAGGTTGCCATCGCTGCGAATCGCGCCGCCCTGCCCTACGCCGCCGGCGCCGCCGAAACCACCAGACGCCGAGTTGTTGGCAAAGGCGCAGCCGGTGAGCGTTGCTGTGCCGCCATTGCTGTAAAGCGCACCGCCTTGTCCGGCGCCACCGCGTTGCCCGCCGTTGCCGCTACCGCCACCCGCCACGTTGCCACTGAAAATACAGTTCGTAAGCGTAAGCGTGCCGCTATTGTATAAAGCACCGCCCTGCCCGGCAGCGCCCAATCCGGTGCCGCTGGTGCCGCCGGCTGCGCTGTTGCTGTTCAGGGTGCAGTTACGCATGGTTAGCGTGCCATCGTTGCGAACACCGCCGCCCAAAGCCGAACCAGTAGTGCCTAAAAGTTCACCATCGCTGATAGTCAATCCAGCGATGGTGACAATGCTGCCGGGCTGAACGGTGAAAATGCGAAACGAGGGCGTGCCCGTTGCTGCGCTGCGTCGCACAGTAACAGTTTCATCACCGGCGCGATCATTAATAATCGCTATGTTACTGTTCAAGTTCGGCAGGGCTTCGGTTAAATCAATAACGTGAGGCCCGCCACCGGGTAAATCGAAAGTGATAATGTCATCACCGGCCACGCCGTTGGCGCCGATAATGGCCTGGCGCAATGTTCCAGCGCCGGTATTGAGTGTGTTGTTTACAACTAAGGTCGCCGCACGGGCCGAAGAAGCGCCGATTAAGCAACCAAAACCGAGTAACGACCAGACAATGCCTCGTCGAGAAGAGAAGCGATTTTTCATAAGAAGCCTTTCCAAATTGCCCATAGTCTAACATTCAAGTCAAAAGCACCAAACTATTTTAAATTCATATTTGCAAAGCGCGGCAACAAGCAACCAAAACTGTCAGCGGCGCTGGATTTGCATTTTGCCGGGCGGTTGAAACAAGGTTATTAAGGGGTATTTTGTGCCGGATATTGAAGAAGACGCGCCACAGGAGTTGGAAGAGCAGACTGCAACTGATGGCGCCGGGCCGCTTTTGCAGCGCGACTACTGGGCCGGCATACCCCATTCGCGGCTTACGCCCGAAGAGATCATCACCCTTCTCTCACAACAATTCCCCCGCTTTGCACCCGAACTCATAGCCAGTTTTGCTTTTGTGCAAGTGCCTCCCCTAAAAGTGGGAGACGAAATGCACATTCACATTCGCGGCTACGGCGATTGTCATGTGCGTGTTCTCCTGGTGGAGCCACGCAGCATTACCCTGATGACCCTGGAAGATCACTACGAAGCCGGGCGCATTACGTTTGGCGCGTGGGCGGATGAAGCCGGGCAAACCGTTTTCAAAATTCGCAGCCGCGCACGCGTGCGCTCCAAGCGACATCTGCTATCGTTTTTAAGTGGCGGGCACGTTTTCCAAAAGCAACTCTGGCTGCACTTCGTGCAAAACGTAGCGCGGGAATGCAATGAGGAACTCGAAGTTGAAGTTCACGAAGAAACTGAGGAAATGCACGCCGATTTGGCCGACTTAGGCGAAACCATCGCACCGACTTTTGTAGTTTGATTTTTACTGAATAGAACACGGAGCCTTCGGCTATCCGCCCAGGGGGCACCGGAAACGACACAGATGAACACGGTTTTTAAATGCTTGGGGAAGACAATATTTATGCCTCTGAAATCTCCTCGAAAATCTGTGCTTATTCGTGTCGTTTCCGTGTAGCCGAAGGCTCCGTGTTCTATTAAAAACAAAAGAAAACAATGGCACGTTGGCGTTTTTGGCTTCCCTGGAGCGAAGACGAACTCAAAGAAGAGTTGGCGCGGCAATCGAAGTTAAAACTCAACTTCGAATTGGAGCCGGATGCCGTCAACACCATGACCGCAGAGCAAGGTTGGACGGTGGACGGCTCTAATGATGCTCTCGGCCATGAGCCGCCTGGCCCGCCGCTTCCCGATGGTTTATTTGCACGCGCAAAACAAGCGCTGAAAAATTATGATTTCTCCGACCCGCTGATTGTAACCGGCCACTTCGATCCCGGCATTCCCTTTGTGGGACGCAATATGCTGCTGGAAATCAAAGTGTTGGGCCTGCGTTATTTAGCCGGCGTGCGCGTGCATGGCGTGCGCGAAGAAGCGAATGAAAACCATACCATCTTCGGTTTTCGCTACGATACGTTGGAAGGGCATTTCGAGCGCGGCTTCGAGTGGTTCTTACTGACTAAAAACCATCAGACCGGCGAAGTGTGGTTCAAAATCGAAGCGCACTGGCAAATGGGCGCTTTTCCCAACTGGTGGAGTCGTGTCGGCTTTTTGTTGGTCGGTCAATACTTTCGCAGTTTGTGGCGCCACCGCGCGCCGCAACGCTTAAAAGACCTGGCTCACCAGCCCGTCACCGAAGCCATCGCCGAACCCGGCCAACTCGCCCATCGCGGCAATATAATTCCGAAACGAACAGGATGAGACTCTTTTCTACTTCACAGGTGCAACTATACGCCTGACCGAAAGACGATAAAAGTAATCGTTATTGGAGCGGTTATCGCCGTCGAAGATTTCTAAAAGATAAGGGCCATCAATTGGGATTTGATATTTCAGCGTGCAATCGTTGCCTTGATCAACAGCAGCCTGCACTAAAGCGCGGCGCGGGTCGCGCAAACGCATCACCGGTTCCCACGTCGCTCCGGCACGGCGCGCTAAAATATCGAACTGCCAGATTTCGCCGGCTTTGCCGTCAATGCGAAACACATCAGCGCCTTCGTTATTAATCTTGCCTGTAATGGCAACCGGAATTGAAGTTAAAGCCTGCGGCTCCAGCAAACTGTTATTCGGCTCTTTTTCTTCGATTTCTGTGGTTACATCGTCAATGTAAATGCGCCCTTCAGGCTGATTTTCCTCTTTTTTTTCTTCCTTCTTTTCGGGCGTCGCCTGAGTTTCATGAACCAACTTGAATTTGTAACTACCGGGCGGCAAAGCGGCAGGCGCAGTTACTTCTACATCCAGTGCTGTGTTGCCTTTGGCTTTTTCTGCATCATCTTTAGGTGCTTCGGTCTTAAGAATTTTGGCTTTGATGCGATTATCAAGAAACTCGATGCCTTTGGGTGCCAAATCTTGCCCTAAAACGCGAATCGTCGTGGTTTTATCAGCCGGAATCCAATAAGGCAGCGCGGCGCGAAATTCGGGTTTGGGTTTAGGCTTGTCTTCGGCTTGAGTTATAGTCGAGGCCGAAGCTAATAACACAAGCAAAATGTAGAGGCGCTTGATGATTTTGCTCATGGCTTGGCCTCCGCTTTCGCTTCGGTTTTTGGTTCTGTTTTCGTTTGAGGCGCGCCCGGCCTGGCAATCCATACGGCTTTATCGCCCAGAGGCCTGTCACCATTGGCGCGCCACGCATAAACCGCGCCGTCACCGGCACCGGCAACGACGGTTTTGCCATCGGGACTAAGTGCAACAGCATAAACCCAATCGGCAGGCTGTTCGCTGTGTTGTTTGTGCGAAGTCAAGTCACCATTCCAGAAACGAATGGTGCGATTCGAGGCGCCCCACACGAAAGCGTCGCCATTTGAGGAAAACGAAAGAGCATTAACCACATCACCGCTGTGATGATTGCGCAACGGATTCGCAAGCGCATCCAGTTTCAGCGGCCACACTTTGACATGCTTATCGGCGCAGGCCGCAATCAGCAAATCGCCTTTGGGGCTAAAGGCCAACGCGGTAATGGCATCGTTATGAGAAATCGAAGCAACCGACCGCTTGTAATTATCGGTTTTATACAACTTCAAACTGCGATCACCGCCGCCCGTTGCCATCCATTGACCATCAGGACTAAAGGCAACGGCAAAAACCGGGTCAACATGGTCTTTAAGTAAGTGCAAACTGGCCCCGGATTGCGCGTCCCAAACCTGCACCGTTTTATCGAGGCTGGCCGTTGCGAAATGAGAACTGTTGGGTTTCCAGGCCAGGCTGAAAATACTATCGCCATGCGCCGCGATGGTTTTGGGCGCTTCCCACTTATCAGTTGTCCACAACAGAATTTCACCGGCTCCACCCGCTGCGCCACCGGCAGCAGCCAGGCGGCTGCTATCAGATGACCAGGCAAGAGTTAAAACCTGATCGCCGGGGCCACTCAAAGTGCGAATTAGGTCACCATTTTCAGGGTTTAAGAGATGCACCGCGCGAAAACTTCCAACCGCTACTGTTTTGCCATCCGGCGCGTAAGATAGGGCCGTAACCGGCGCCACTTGAGCAATTTCAGGCGCAGTATCGGGCGTTTTGATTTCGGGTTTGGTTTGCGGTTTTACATCCGGCTTTGTGATGGGTGCCGCGACCATCGAATCAATTTTGGCGCCTTCATCTATCCAGCGCCGCACCAAGGCAATCTTATCAACGGGCCACGCTTCGCCGGGCGGCATTTGCGGCTTGAGTTCGCCAGTCAGATATTTAACCAGGGCGCTGTCTTTGCTTTTGCCGGGAAGCGCCGCCGCACCATGACGGCCTCCTGCCAAAAACTTGGCTGCCGTCTCTTGACTATAGCCGCCGGGCGCCGCCGAACCGCTATGACAAACCACGCAGTCTTCCTGCATGAGCGGCAAAATGTCGCGGCTGAATTTGATTTTGGTCGGAGGCGTGGGTGCGGCGTGTGACAAAGAGAAGAACCCACAGAAGAATGCGAAAATTAAAACGTAAGGGCGCAATAGATTGCGCCCTTTTCCGTGTGGTGCGGGCACAGCAGGCTGCACCCCTACATCAGCTATAAAGTTCATGAATCGGCGCAGTATCGGGCAAAATGCGGACGGGGCGACCCTGCGGTGTCATTAATTCTTTGGTGTAGTCAATGCCCAGCGCATCATAAATCGTCGCGGCGACTTCGGGCGGGCGCACAGGACGCTCGGTGACATATTCGCCACGCTCATCGGTGTTGCCAATAACCTGCCCGCCTTGCACACCGGCGCCGGCAAAAAGCATCGAACCAGCATGGCCCCAGTGATCGCGCCCGGCATCTTTGTTGATTTTGGAAGTGCGGCCAAACTCACCAAACATCGCAACCAGCGTGTCCTGGAGCAAGCCACGATCTTTCATATCGCGGAGCAACGCGGCAATAGCCTGATCCAGAGGCTTCAACATCTTATCGCAGCCTTCGTAGATTTTAGCGTGATGATCCCAGCCGCCTAATTGCAAAAAGACAAAGCGCACATCCGCTTCAATCAGGCGCCGCGCCAAAAGCGACTGCATTCCCCAGTGGGTGTTGCCATAGGTTTCTTTGGTCTTGTCCGTTTCCTTCGAGAGATCGAAGGCTTGGCGCGCGTCCGGCGAAAGCACCATCTGCGCGGCGCGTTGATAAAACGCATCCATTGAGCCTAAATCGGCGCTGCCTTCAACGCGGCGAGCTAAATTATCCACCGATTGCAACAGGCTCTGGCGCCGGTTCAGGCGCTCAATATTCACATCGCCCTGCAAACCCAGGTTATGAACTTTCCAATCTTTGTTTTCGCAGTTGCCCGATTTAAATGATTCAAACTTATCACCCAGCCAGGCCGCCTTACCCAGTTCCCAGGTAAACGACGCGTTGCGGGGTATGGCGACATACGGCGGCAAAGTGTTGAGCGGCTGTGTTTCGTGGGTGATAATCGAGCCAATAGAAGGATGATCGCCGCCTTGCATCAGGCCATAGTTACCCGTTAAAACCCATTGCGTGGCAGTTTCATGATGGTCGTTGCCCGTCACCTGCGAGCGCACAAGCGCATAAATGTCGTTGCACTCGGCAAGTTTCGGCATCTGGTCGCTATAGCGAATGCCGGCGAGTTTCGTGGCAATTGTGCCGTATTTACCGCGAATCTCTTCCGGCGCCGTGGGCTTGGGGTCAAAGGTGTCATGATGCGTTAAGCCACCGCCCAGGAAAATGACCAGGACATTTTTGGCGCGCGGTTTTTTGCCCGCCGTTGCCAAACCCGGCCCAAGAGGTAACTTTTGCGCGGCCTTTGCGGCTTCTTTTTCTGCCGCTTCAACGCGCAGCAAATCGCCTAAAGTCAAGCCCAAAACGGATAAAGCGCCTGCGCTGAGAAAATCGCGGCGATTCAAGCCGTTGCACTCTTCGTTACACCCTTTGCCAAAAAATGAAAGCATATTTCTTCCTGAGTCTACCCTCCCCTAACCTGCTGCCCAGAGGGCACCCGCAGAGGGAGGGGAACTACGTGGCTCCTCCGAATGAAAGAAACCAGGTAGCTCCTCCCCTCCGGGCGGGCGCCCTTTGGGCAGGATTGGGAGGGGGTTCCTGCCCTAATGGTTAAACATGAACTCTTTGCTGTTGATCAAAGCCCACAGCACATCCTGCAAGCCTTCTTCACGGTTAGGCGCGGCTTTGATAGCCGCTAAAACAGCAGTCATTTCGGGCGTTGTTGGGCGGCGCGCGAAAGCTGCCAGAAACAGTTCTTCGACAATCGGCTCGTTTTCTTTGTGTTGCTTGATTAACTGCGCGAGCCGCCCTTCACCACTTTTCAGTTTGCCCTGTAACCCTTCGCCGTTAAACAGTTCCAACGCCTGCGACATGCTGGGCGCGTTGTTGCGCTCGCAATCTAAGGGCGAAATACGAATCGGGCGACCAAAAGTATCCAGCGAAGCCGAATTTAATTCTACGTCTGTCAGTTCAATTGCCCGCGTTCCAACGGGGTAAGAGGCAAAGCGATCCGGCACGCCGGTTACCTGTGCGACAGCATCCATTAACTCCTCGGCAGGCAGGCGCCGAATCGGGTAATGCGAGAAAAACTGCGTATCTACGCGATTGTTTTTGGTCGGCGTCGCACTGGCCCCATAAGTGCGCGATTTCATCATCACGCCGATGATGTATTTCAAATCGTAATTGTGCTCAATCAAATCTTTGGCGAGCGCGTTCATTAACTGCTCGTTGCGCGGCGGATTGGTGCTGCGCAAGTCGTCCACCGGCTCAACGATGCCCGCTCCGAACAATCGCGCCCACAGGCGATTCACAATGTTACGCGCGAACGATTCGCGTCCATCACCCTGCGTCATCCATGCGACGAATTTCACGCGGCGGTCTTCCTTATCCGCTACTTTCAAATTAGTGCCATCCAGCGGCTGCGGCGCCATCAGTTGATTAGTGCGTGGATGGCGCACTTCGCCGGCGTCTTTAGGCAAAATGCGCGCGGGAACCGGATCACCTTCGCCATCGCCATTGACCTGCGCCCATAGCGCCGCGAAGTGATAATAATCGTCCTGCGTATATTTTTCGCTCGGATGATTATGGCACTTGGCGCAGCCGATGCGCGTGCCAAGAAAGACCTGTGAGACGATTTCGCCGGTTAATTCATGATGGCGAATCCAGCCCTTATTATTGGGGCGAGTCTGCTGGCGGCTGATATACCACAGCGTTTCCGGTTTTTCTTCCGTCGAACCACTTGCTGTCAAAAGGTCGTTAGCGATTTTGTCCCAGGGACGGTTTTCGCGCAGTTGATTAGTCATCCACTGCTGCAAGGCGATGGTGTTCTTGCGCTGCATATGTTCCTTGCGCATCAAAAACAAATCGGCAAACTTCAAGGCCCAGACCGAAGCAAATTCGGGCCGCTTTAAAACATCTTCGACCAATTTATCGCGCTTGTTATTTTCCTGGTTCTCTATAAAAGAGCGCGCCTCTTCAACTGTCGGCAAAGTGCCAAGGGCGTCAATGTAAACGCGGCGCACAAATTCGGAATCCGTTGCGGGGCCACCCGGCTCCAAATTCAACTGCTGCAATTTGGCATAAACCGCATCATCCACGTAGTTGTTGCGAACTTTAAAGGCTGCTGCGTCCACTTTTTGCGGATACGGCACCGTCACGCGCAAGACGGCCAACTTGTCCATGAATTTGGCCTGCACGGCAGTTGAACCGGGCGTGCCCGCTGTAATCTGGCCGCTTTCCGAAATCTTGGCGACGGCTTCATCATTCGAGCGAAATAACGCCTGGTTGGTAACATCGTAAGTGCGCCCATCGGAAAACGTCGCGCGCACAAGGGTTTGTTGCGTTTCTTTGGGACTAAAAAGGCGGTCACCCGGCGATAGAGCCAGCGCAGTCAGACGCGGCGTTTTGGCTTCTATGCCCGGCGCGCCCTGGCGCAACCAACCTAAAAGCGTGGCATAAGCGGCGGAATCTTTAGTCAGAATCCGCCCGCCGCCGTGCGGGGTTTCCAAAAGCGGCTTGCGCAAAAGCAGGCTTTTTTCAGGAGCCTGACGCGAAATGCGCCGCCCGCGTAACTGGCGCGTGATCGAGACGTAATCCAGTTCCGGCGCATAGCCGCGCAGCGATAATTTGAAGCCGCCTTTGCCTGAGTTAGCGCCATGACAGGCGCCTGAGCTACAACCGCTGCGTGCCATAGCGGGAATCACATCGTTTTCAAACGATACAGGCCGCGTTTTTTCAGCATCGCTCACGTAAACGTAGATTTGCGCGCTAAGCGTGCCAAAGCGAACCGTAAGCATCGCGTTGCCGTTTTCCCCGGCCACTACGCTTTGTTTTGCTGCTTCAACAACGGCTACTTTGGGTTGGCTGGAAGTAAGAACGACTTTTGAAGAGACATCCTGGCGCGAACCATCGGGGCGCACCCATAAAGCCACCAGGCGATGGCGCGCTAACGGCCCAAATAAATCAATGCGAGCCGGACTGACTTCCAATTTGCCTTCGGTTGGCTTTGGCACTTTGACCGGAATTTTAGCCGCCGCTTTAATTGCCGTTTTTGCCGAAGTTTGAGAAGTTACCGATTTCGTCGCTGGTGCTTTGGAGACGCCATTGGGCGCTACCGGAGTTGCGTAGGCAGTGAGCACAGGAAGACAAACCCAGAAAGTAAAAAGGGCGCGTTTTAACACAGAAATAGGGTAGAAAAACAAGAATCGCTTCGTGAGGTGGTTGGAAATCAGAAGATAGAGGCTTTAGCAGCGCAAAAGTTGCACCCAAATCAGCCTTAATTAGCCTTTGCATCCTAAAAGCCCTGTTAAACTGAAGGCGAACTATGATCGAACCTGATTTGCTTTACACGGTGCTATGCGATGAAGTGCGCCGCGAGGATAATGGAAAGTTGATGCTGCTTGGCCTGTTCGAGCAGATTGCCGTGGCGCAGTTCCCCGCTCAGCACCCCGGCTGTTGCGTAGTCAATAAATGGTGCAACGGCGAAGGCGAATGGGAGCAACAAACCCGTTTCGTGGACGGCGACGATAATGTCATCGTGGCTGGAGAAACCATCAAATTTGAATTGCACGGCTTGCTTTCACACTTCACCGCTGTGCAGGTTTACGCCGGCTTACCCCTGCGCAACTCCGGCCCGATTTTTGTTGAAATTTTGCTCAATAGCGAACTGAAACAACGTTTCGCCCTGCAAGTCATGGCCGCACCGTAAACTTA
>DASWNL010000341.1:0-6512 GCA_036399215.1 Abditibacteriaceae bacterium | reverse complement strand
GCTTTCCGCTTTGCGCAGTTCTTCGATACCGCGCAAAAAGGCATCGGCAATGTCGGGGTCGAACTGTGTGCCTTTGCCTTTCACAATTTCAGAAATGGCTTCATCCCAACTGAGACCCATGCGATAAGGGCGGTTGGTCGTCATCGCCGAAAAGCAATCCGGCACAGCTAAGATACGGCCAAACAAAGGGATTTCAAGACCGGGCAAACGGTCGGGATAGCCTCGTCCATCGAAACGCTCATGGTGATGCTTGATACCGCCCAAAACATCATCTAAGTCGGGCACTTCTTTGACGATGAGCGCGCCAAAAACCGGATGCTGTTGCATCACTTTGAATTCATCGTCATTAAGGCGCCCCGGCTTGCGTAAAACCGAGTCAGGAACGGCGATTTTGCCGACATCATGAAGCAATCCGCAAATGCGCAACGAGCGTTGCTGTTCGGGCGTAAAGCCGAGTTGCTTGCCGATCATGACGCCCCAACGCGCCACATCTTCCGAATGGCGGCGAGTGTAATTGTCCTTGTTGTCAATGGCCGTCACAAGTGCATCCAGCACACCAAACGAGCCGCCAACGCTGGCATCTTTAAGAGCCTTGAGTTCGTCGCTTTCTTCCGCGTGGCTTCGCATCACAAAGCCGCCACCGGCCATTTTGGCTTCGGTCACATTGGCATCGGCTACACCCAGCAGTTCAAGGCCTTTTTCGCCGTCGTGTGGGAAAATTGCGCCGCCAAACGAAAGACTAATTGGGATGCGTCGCCCGTCATCCGATTCCAGAGACTGTGCGGCGACTTTTTCTTCAATGCGATTGACAACAATGCGGGCACCGTCAGCATCGGTGTCCATCAAAATCGCGATGAACTCATCGCCGCCATAGCGTCCGATTACATCGCTGATGCGGCATGACTGGCGCAGACATTCGGCGACACGGCGAATCACTTCGTCGCCGACTTGATGGCCGTAGGTATCGTTGAAGAACTTGAAGTTGTTCAAGTCCATCATCAAGATGACGAACTGATCGCGCGAACGCGCAGCACGAGACAAAGACACGTTAAGCTGCTGCTGCACGGCGCGGTGGTTGAGCAAATCACTGAGGCTATCACGGTCTGCCAAGCGCACCGCTTCCTGGTAAAGATAAGCATTTTGCAGCGCCGCACCGACTTCCAAAGCCAGTGATTGCAGCAGGGCGGTTTCAGCCTGGCTCAGAGCGCCACGCGAGCGCAAAATGCCAAAGGCGCCTAAAATTTCGCCTTTCCATTGAATCGGCACGATGTAAGCCGCTTGAAAATTGTTGCTCAGCGAACGGCAGGCTAAGAGGGCGTTTTCGATGTTGCCCTGTTCCAAACCGCCATGCAACGACTTGATGGCGTTGCGTTGTAATTCGCCATGCCGGTCGGTTGGGCTGTCGCCGGCAGTGCGCACCAGATGCCAGCGCCCGCCTTTGGGCATCCAATCGTCGCGATGTTCAGCCAGGGCTTGCCCCAGTGCAGCTTCAACCAGAGCTTTGCGTAGTGCAGTAGCGCTGCCGCGTGCGTTTGACGTTTCCTGAGTGCGTCCTTCGCGCTGCGCCTTGCGACGTTCAACGCGCGCTTCGGCGCTACTATCAAATCCATCTCCTCCGGCTGTGCCGGTCAGGGCCAAAGTCGTTTCGGCTTCGTCTTCGCCTTTGAAAAGCCAGACGGCGCCGGCATCGGCGTGCAGCGAATTAATGCTGCGGTCTAACGCTGTTGCAATAATTTTTGCACTATCGAGTGTGTTGGAAAGGTCGGCGGCGACTTCGTGCAAGGTCGAAAGTTCGCGCGTGCGCGCATCCACATCGGCTTGCAGACCGCGAGCTAAGTCGTTCCACGAGCGATAATCTTCAAAGGTCTGCCGCGTGTTCAAAAGCGAGTCAAAAGCGTGACGCCCTAAGGCCACTAAAATCAGCAGTGCCGGCCACCAGAGTTCGCCCCAGCCACCCAACTTTGCGTAATGAGCGCCCCCGCGAAAATGGATTTGCGCCGCAATAACGGCCAAACCAGCACACAGCAACGGCGCTAAGTTACGCAACCAGAAAGCGCGGGCGGCTCTGGCATCCAAAGGCGCCTCAACGTGCGCGGGCGTTTGGCTTTGCAAGTTGAAACCTTCCCACAAAGCTAACGTGGCAATTAGAAGCGGCGCGGCAACCGAAAGGAAAGTTTCAAGCAGTTGCGGTGCCCCACCGGGTCGCAAATGGGCAAGGGCAGCGATAGCTCCAAAAAGCACACCTGAGAAAGCTGATAACCAGGCTATTGTCCAACCGGGGATTAAGACCGGGCCGCTTGCGCTTTGCACGCCGGGGTGCATTTCACGGCGTCCGGCTACCAACAAAGCTGTCGCCGCTAACAACAAAAACGCCACCAAATGGAATCCATTGGGAGATGCTGCCGCCGTTGCCATACCTTTCATGCGCGCCGCTATTTGTGCTGGCTCAAGGAAGAACCACCAGACTATAGCCGACACAGCGCCACCTATAACTAAAGCATCGGGAGCTAAGGCCCAATCGAAAGGTGCAGCCTGATTCTCGGCTTCTTCTCCGGGTTGAGCCGCATGAGGAGCGCCGGTTACACGGGCTAAGCCCAAAAACGCAAAGCAAAGCAACAGGGCCGCTATGGCTGATAAAGCGATAGCAGGAAGTGAAGGGCTTTTGGCTGATAAAAAGCTGCCCACGCCACTTAAAATCAAGGCGCCGGCTGACAGTAACCAGGTCAAGCGTCGGGCCGGATAGTTGGTCAGGCGGGTTGCGGCAAAAGCACAAAGCAAAGCGCCAAGGATAGAGGCTGCCAGCACGAATAGACCTGTTTTTGCAGCATCACGGGCCATAACAGCGGCGCCTGCTCCCAGAGCTAAAGCGGCTATCAATCCCGCCGGGCCAATCACGGCAAAACGCGTGGCGCCTTGAAGAGCCGGGTTAGAAAGGGATGAGTTGGTTGAGGAAGGGGAATCGGTGGACAAATTCACAGCGCCATTCATTTTATTGATATTGGGGGCAAAGTAAAAGGCATCAAGCCGCTCTGGGAGCAAACGGACAAAGGGAAAGTAAAATTATCAATTCATTTCGTGTTTGCATCAAGTTACTTCAATCTGTGTCTAATTTCTTTGTGAATGTTCCTCTGTCTGCCCTCTTGTTCCGCCCTTGCATTCTTTTCTGCATCACCTTATCTATAGCAATTTACCCGTTGCCAGTGCGGGCTTTTGATGCCGCTGCCTTCTGGCAAGAACCAAATGTGCCTTTTGACATTACCAACATTCAAAACGGGCACGAAAGTAACAATGCGGCTGGTGGACGCTGGAATGACAGCAATCGCCGCGCTGCCCGGCAAAACGCCACTGTTGAATGGCGCTCTTTTATTTTTACCAGCGAAATTTACCAGGGCGCGCCGATGCGTATTTACGCGATTTATGCGCGTCCCACTTCCCCCGGCCCACACCCCGCAATTGTTTCGTTACATGGTGGCATTGACCGCGCACAGCTTGCGCGGGCTTTAGCTTTTGCTCACGCCGGCTATGCTTGCATAGCCTTCGATTGGTTGCCGCCCAACGCAAAAAACCTCTCTGGGCCAGCGCCTTCACGCACCGTTTACGCCAAGCTGAATTATGAGGATTGGGGGCAGATGTTTTCGGATATTGGCCCCGATGGCAAGGCGCCTGTTATTTATCGCGCTATTATCGCAGCGCGGCGCGCTCTAACGTGGCTAAGCCAGCAAAAAGAAGTGGATGCCACCCGTTTGGGCGTTGAAGGTCACTCATGGGGCGGCTATCTGGTGCAACTCCTGGCAGGCGTTGAGCCACGCTTGAAAGCCGTTGTCTCTTCGGCAGCGGCAGGCAGTTGGCAGCGTCGTTACAACGAAAGCACACGCCGTCCGGCACCAAAGGGAACTTTGCCACCGCTGGTTGAAACCTCTATTGCCGATGGCGGTGTGGCGGATGTGTATTTTACAGGCGAACGCGACGCCATTGTTGATGGTCACCGTTTTGGCGACCTTTCACCTAAAGAAATGACTGCCTGGGCACAGCGTTACGACCCCGCGACTTTTGCGGTTCAGATTCGAGCGCCCATTCTGGTGCGTCTTGGTGCCTCTGACTTTTTTGCTTCACCGGATGGCTTGGCTGATTATTGGCCAAAAATTCGCGAACCTAAAGCCTTGCAACTATTTCCGGCAGGCAATCATGCTTTTGGTGATGTTGAAACGCGGGTGCTATGGTTTGGTTACTGGTTCAAACAAGCGCCGCAAGAAGAGGACACACCTAAACCCGCCATCAGTAATTGGAAATTGATCCCCGGTGCTAATGGTTCATGGACGGTTAGCGTGCCTTTGGATAATGCCGTCACTGGACAGGTGGCATGGACAACCACGCCCGGCCCTTCCGTAGTGCGCCAATGGGCGCAACGACCATTAGGAAAAATCAAAGGGCCAAACGGCGAGAGTTGGACGGCGACTTTTACACCGCAACAAGGCGCCGGTGCCTTGCGCGTCTTTGTCTCTTTGAAAAACGCCGCTGGTTTTGTCTGGAGCACGCTGCCCCAGGTGCATGAGCCAAAGGTGCGCGAAGCGAAAACGAAGGGCGCCTTGCCGTCTTCGGCACAGGCGGTAAAAGAAGGCGCACTTTCAGTGGCTCATACAACTGTTTCACCGTTGGACAACACGTTGATGTGGAACAAAGCCCGTGAGCTTGGCCCTATTGCGCTCTCACCAGAGATGACTTCGGAACGCAGCGCGAACTTGCAGGCGTTATGGGACGAGAACGCGCTTTACCTGCGCGCGCAGATTGCCGATTCGACACCCTGGCAAACAGTGCGCGACCCTTCAACCTGGTGGAACAGCGATTCGCTTCACTTGCGCCTGGCAACGGGCGATAAACAGACATCGCAAGTTGTTCATCTGGTTGCTTTTAATAATGGAACAACCCCTGGTTTAGTAGCTTTTCATGACCCCAATCTGCGGCGCCCTGATACGGACTTGCGCCCGATTAAAGCGCACGTTGAGGTCGGGAAAAACAGCTACTCGCTCCAACTACGCTTGCCCTGGCGCTGGATAGATTCGCAGTTTTTACCACGCTCCGGCCAAAAATTTCGCCTGGCCTTTTTAGTCAACGATGGTGACCTTTTAGTCAATGAGGCTATCTTAGGCGCCAACTGGGGCAACGCCCACGCGCTATATAAGCCCGAAGTATGGAGCGTGGCGCAATTAAACGAAGGCAGCAGATGAGCAAAAGAGCGCAGAGAAAACGCTGCGCTCTTTCTAGTTGGCCAGCGGGTTATTGGCTGTCGGTGCCGCGTCCAGTCTTCTGTTGTAACTCTTCAATACGTTTTGAAGCATCGGCTTTGGTCAGTTTCTCGTCGAACTCTTCGCCGGCTTCGTCGGAAAGCGTCTTTAAATACGACATCTGCGCGCCGGTCATGGCTTCATCGCCCGTTGTCCACTCATCCGGGTCTTTAATGGCATTGGTGCCCTGCAACTCTTCGTTGGTGTTGGTTTTTGTTGACATAATATCCTCCGTGCCTAACTCAAGCAAAGCTAATGCCGAAGTCGTGTAAATTAACGACTTTTTGACTTTGGTTATGAGATTTGATGCCAGAGGGCACTGCCATAAACTACAAGTAAATAGCTCCAGAAGAGGGCAAAAGCGATGTGGGCAGCCGTCTCAAACTTTTTGCCGCGCCATAATTTGCTTTCGTAAAAGAAGAACTGCACCAACCAGCGGCATAGCCAGAAAAAGGAAATACCTCCCGTGACATAAAGACCCAGAGCCGATTTTTCCAGCAAGGCGTTGGTGCCAAAGAGCGAGAGCGCGCCAATCATGACCAAAACGAGCGTGACAAAAAAGTTATGCACATAAAACATCTGGCGATTGAAAGGCGAGAGGCGCATTAGCTCGTCTTTCCAGCCAAACCGCTTTTCAAAAAACAGATGGGCAAAAGCCAACGCTAAAAGTGCAAAACCGGCCAATTTGAGATGAAATGGCAAAGAGAACAAGGCATTCATAAGGCTTGGAAGGCAGTCAGCGCACTTTTTAGTTCGTTCAGTGATTGGCATTTTTCCAGGTCGGGCCAAACCGGCATCCCCAAACCGGCCACGCCATGCAACGCTGCAACATCAATTTGCCCGTGCTGAATTTGCAGGCGCGGCAAGCTTTCATGATTTGTATAAAGTTCAGGTAGCACGGCGCAGGCGGCATTTTGCGTTTTAGCAGACAAGTGCGCCAAACCGCGAAAGTAATGATGCCCGTTGCGTTCGGCGTGCGTGATGCCCAGTGAGGACAGCGCCACCAAATCTTGCTGCAATGCAACAACGCCGATGTTGGTTAAATCTTCAGCCGAAAGCATTGCCAGCCAGCCAGAATCTCTTTCCTGTTGAACACGCGCCAAATTCGCTACGCTTTTGAAAGTGTTTTTGCAATTCTTATGACTGGTGCCGCTGTAACCCAGAGCTAAAGCACGCGGAAATGAATCAATGGTGTCATCGGCCTCATCAATAATGACAGGAAAATGGGGC
>DASWNL010000340.1:0-13991 GCA_036399215.1 Abditibacteriaceae bacterium | reverse complement strand
CAGCATACGGTTTATTCGGGCTTTGGCATCCCGATGAGCAATACCGAAGTTTTGGTGTGGCAAACGCAGGGGCAGTTTCAGCGCTATACGGCGCGTTTTACCAATCAGGGTGCTTCGGAATTTGTGGCGGCCCTGACTTTAACCAAGCTCATCGCCACGCAAGCCGGGCCATTGGTTTTAGGCGAAGAAGTGAATGTTTTCAATGATGAGCGCGCCAATATGTTTTCGACTATCGCCCATGAATACGGTCATGTCGCTGTGCGGCAACTGAGCCGGGGGCGTATGGTGCCGGTCTGGTTGAATGAAGGCATCGCTACCGCTGTTGAAGGCGGCTACGATGGCTATCTGGAGCGCGTTCGCAAATATGCAGGCGCACGCCGACTTTTAACCTGGCCCGACATTAAAGAGTGGAATGTGGATGGCGAGCGCGCCTTTTTAGCCTATTCGCAAGCCAATTCAATGATAGATTTCATGGTAGCAACCTGGGGCCGCGAAGCCGTTTTGCAAATCTTGCGGCTCATCGGCCAGGACGTGCCACCCGAAGCTGCTATTCAACAAGTTTTGAGAACTTCGTCCGCCGACCTCTGGGCGCGCTGGATGAGAGAAGGAATACGATAATGGAAAATTAAAAGTGCAAAATTAAAAATTATATTTTGCATTTTTAATTTTCCATTTTGCATTGTTATGATACTCCCGATTCGCATTTGGGGCGACCCTGTGCTCACGAAACGCGCCGTTGCTGTTGACCGCGTGACCAAAGACGAGCGCCGCCTGATTGACAATATGTTTGAAACGATGGAAGCCGCCGATGGCGCCGGTTTGGCCGCGCCGCAGGTGGGAGTTTCCAAGCGCATTTTCGTGTTCCGGCGCGGCGATGATTTCCATGCGCTGATTAACCCCAAAATTCTGCGACGCGAAGGCAGCAAAATCGGCGACGAAGGTTGCCTTTCCATTCCCGGCGCGCAGGCCAAAGTGGAACGTGCCGCTAAAGTTCTCATTGCAGGACGTGACCAAAAAGGCAAAGCCGTCGAATGGGAATGCGAAGACGGCGAAGAACAGGGCCGCGCCGGTGCCGCCGTGCAACATGAACTTGATCATCTGGACGGCATTCTCTACGTTACTAAATGCGAACCGGATACGCTGTCGTGGCTAATAGAAACTGTGGATGATGAAGGCGAAGAAATCGTCGCCCTCAAAAAAACCACGCCCGACGAAATCTTGCAGGCTTATAAAGCGCGCGTATTGCCTAAAAATCTGCACATCTCCGACATCCTTTACGAGCGCGTCATGGGGAAGAAGTAGAGTTTGGAGCCTCTAAAACGCGGCAAAACGGAATCTCGTCATTCCTGCGAAAGTAGACAGATTGTCATTCCCGCGCAGGCGGGAATCCATACGTTTGCCAATTGGTAACAAGCCGCAAAAAGTTGTTACTACTCTTCTGTATAGATTCCCGCCTGCGCGGGAATGACCAAACTCTTTTGCTCTGAAGTAAGCTTCTACTTTTTGACTTTGCAAACCGCTTCTGAAATTTCCAGGTGCGAAACCTACTGGCTATTGCCGCTGACAACGAAGAAGATAAGCACAATAATAATCGCCAGTAAAATGGCGAAGGCGATTTTCCAGTAGCTGAGCGGGTGTTTGCCCGCGATAGCGCCTGTGTAACCGTTGACAACCACCTGATACGACTGCGCGCCGTAGGTGTAGCTGAGAAGCCAGATGGGCACCAAGATGTGCTTGAAAGTCTGCCCCGAAAAATCCACATCCACATTGAGATTGCGATGCGTATCGCCCGGCACACGGGCAGCGCAAAGATCGCGGGTTTTGTCCTGCATGATTTCACGCGAATGTTGGGCAGCGGCTACGAGGTCAATTTGATACTGTTCAACGACCCAGCCGCTTAAAAAAGCGGGAGAATACGCTTTCAAATCGGTCGTTGTAGGAAACGGCTCGACTTCGCGCAATAAATCGGGCTGCACTCATTTGGATGCGGGCACTAATTCATCATCGAAAAAGTGATCAAGGCTGCCCCAGGCCGGCTCCCATCGCGTTTTTTGGACTTGTCGTGTCTGATTCATGCCCTGCGAGTCGGTGTAATGCTCGGTTTCGTAATAGTGATAGCCGGCTTGCGCTGTCCAGTCGGCATGAATCTGTGCGTCGAACGTCCAATACGGCAGATAAACGCCATGAACCGTGTCGGTCAGCGCCCGTGATTTTAAAGCGTTCGGCGCCCAGAAACGCGAGCCATACCACTGGCGAATCGAGTCGCGCACTTTGCTTTCCGGCACCTTAAATTCGAGCAAACTTTCGGGCCGTATCAGCGCCTGGGTTTGCTCGTAGGGCACTATAGCCGACGAGCCGCAGAAGTCGCAGCGTTGCGCCACGCGCGCCGGGTCGAAAACCGAAATAGCCTGACAACTCTGGCATTTGACTGATTTCTTTTCAACAGCCCAGCCGCGCCCATCAGCGCCAATGTTTTGCAGCGCCGTCGCCAAATCACTTTCTTGAATCTTGCCACTATCAGCGCCCTGCGGCGGCGCCATCGGCGAAGTCGTGCCGCAAAAAGGGCACACTAAGGCGCCTTTAGTCGGATTCCACTGTGCTTCTGCCCCACAGGCCGGGCAGGCGAATTTTTGATCGGCGGTTAGTTCTGCCATTTATGAATTATTAACCCCTCCTGCCCAGAGGGCACCCGCCCTTGGTAAGGGGGCTAATCTATTAGTTGGTTGAGTAAGGACTAAATAATCCTTGTTCAAAGCGTATGATTTTAGCCCCCTTACCAAGGGGGTTGGGGGTTAAACATTAAGAATTCAAAAATTCGTCCAACCCCGCGCGCGTAATGCGCCATGTCGAGCCGATTTTTTTGCCCTTCAGTTCGCCCGATTCCAAGGTTTGCACCACATCAACTTCGGAAACTCCCAACTCCTGCGCGGCTTCGGCAACCGAAAGCAGAACGACAGGTGCGGCAGCAGAAGATTGTGCAGCACTTTGCCCACCTTGAATTCCGGGCGTAGCCTGCGTGCCCAGTGGGCCGCCTTGTTGTTGCATCATCTGCTGCGCCATCGCCATCCCCACGGCCATTTCGGTGGCAAAGCCCGCCGAGTTATTGCCGCCGGGTTGTGTCATACCCTGCGCCATTTGAAACTTCACGTAATCGTTCAAGTTGCCGACTGCCGCCATCGAAGAACGCTTGTCTATGGCCTGCTCCACTTCGGGCGGCACGCTGACGTTTTCAACCACAAAACTGGTGAACTCGATACCGTATTTGGCAATGGTAACGGGGTTGATGAGTGGCAATAAGGCTTCTCCCAGTTCGCTAAAGCGCGTGGCGACATCCAGAACCGGCACTTTTGATTCGGCTAAGGCTTCGCTAAACAACGATACGATGCGCGAACGCATGGTGTCGGCAAACTCTTCCAGACGAAAATGCTGGTCGCTGCCTGCAACTTCCTTGAGAAATAGCTGCGGATCGACGATGCGAAAATCGTAGACGCCAAAAGCACGCACGCGCACAATGCCGAAATCGTTGTCGCGCATCATCACCGGGTTGGAAGTGCCCCATTTGTTACCGGTAAAAAGGCGCGTGTTGAGGTAATAAACATCGGCCTTGAAAGGTGAAGCAAAACCGTATTTCCAGCCGCGCAATGTGGTAAGAATTGGAATGTTATCGGTCGTGAGCGTATGCTGACCCGGCCCGAAGGTATCGCCGAATTGCCCCAGATAAACGAACTGCACAACCTGTGATTCGCGCACGATAAGTTGGGCGCCGTTTTTGATTTCCTTGTCTTCGTCCGGCCAGCGAAAACTTAGCGTGTCCCGCGAATCGTCCGTCCATTCAATAATATCAATCAGTTCACTGCGGATGAAATTCAAAAGCGACATGAAGATTCCTTTGGAGCCTAAAGTAAAAATTTGCCCACCAAAAGCATAATGTTTAATGGCGCTTTCGTCCATAAAATTCTATTTGTCTCGGTTGGCTTGCTGTCTTGCAGCGGATTAAAATAGCTCAGGCCTTAACTTTTTATGAAATTAATCTTTATGGGCACACCGGCTCTGGCCGTGCCCTGTCTTGATGCTTTGCGCGAAGATCACGAAATCGCGCTGGTCGTCACACAGCCGGATAAGCCCTCTGGGCGCGGCAATAAATTAATGCCTTCGGCAGTCAAAGCTCGCGCACTTGAGTTGGGCTTGCCCGTTGCACAGCCGGAAAAGGCGCGCCATGAAGAGTTTTTGCGACAACTGCGCGAAGTAAAGCCCGAAGGCATCGCGGTTGTGGCTTACGGGCAGATTTTGCCGAATGCGATTTTGGAAATGCCGCTTGAATTTCATACACACGGCGGCTGCGTTAATTTGCACTATTCGCTGTTGCCACGCTGGCGCGGCGCGGCGCCGGTTCAGCACGCCTTATTAAGCGGTGATGAAGTAACCGGCGTTACCTGCCAGCACATGGCGCAAAAACTGGATGCGGGCGAGATTATTTTACAGCGCGAAGTGCCGATTTTATCGGACGAAACCACCGGCGATTTATGGCAACGCCTCACGCCGATTGGCGCTGATGCTTTACGCGAAGCGATGCAACTTTTAGAAGCCGGAAAAGCGCCGCGTTTGCCACAAGATGAAGCGCAAGTGACTTATGCTTCGATGCTTACTAAAGACGATGGCCGCTTAAACTGGCAAGACAGCGCGCAAAACTTGCATAACCGCGCGCGAGCCGTCAACCCGTGGCCGGGCGCGTGGTGCGAATGGAACGGCGAAATGCTTAAAATCTGGCGCACTCAAGTGCTGGAAGGAAACTATAGTGGCGCTGTTCCCGGCGCGATTTTGGAAGTGGAAGATGAGGCCATGTTAGTGCAAACCGGCGAGGGCATTTTGAAAATCTTAGAAGTGCAAGCGCCAGGCAAGCCGCGTATGAACCCGGCAGCCTGGTCGCGCGGGCATGGCGCCGGAAGCGGCAAGAAATTCGATTGAGGCTTTTCAATAGAACGCGGATTTCATACGAGGAAACGACAGGTTTTTGCGGAAAAGAACAATTGATTTTAAAATCTGCGTTTATCAAATCCGTTTCGGGCGCCCTTTGGGCAGGATATGAAACCCGCATTCTATTTGGACTTACTAATTGGAACAGATAATGAAACTGACATCTGAACAAGTGCAAGCCTTTCGCGAAGAGGGCGTTGTCGTTGTCGAAAATGTTGTCACCAATGAAGATTTGGCGCCTTTAATTGGTGCTTATGAAAAGTGGATTGACAATCGCGCGCGGGAGTTGCAGACCAAAGGTGAAATCTCTGAGTTGCATGAAGAGGCGCCCTTTGAAAAGCGCATCGGCTTGCTTTATGAGCAAACACCTCACATTACGGATGGCCTCGACATCATGCAGGCACGCTTGCCGGAGATGTTTGAGTTTCTACGCAATGAAAGCTTGCTGGATGCTGTGGAATCGCTAATCGGCCCGGAGATCACCTGCTCACCGATTCAGCACATTCGCGCCAAGCCACCGGCTAAGGCATCCGGCACCGGCGCCGGGTTTTTCAATGTGCCCTGGCATCAGGATTCGGGCGTAACCTGGGATGAAGCCGATAATTCGGAGATTGTCACCTGCTGGATGGCCCTTGTTGATGCCACGATTGAAAACGGCTGTATGGAAGTGCTGCCCGGTGCCTGGAAAAAGGGTCATTTAACCCATCAGGCCGAGGGTGGCACGACGATTCGCCCCGATTTGATGCCAGAGATTCAGCCGCGCCCGGTGCCGGTCAAAAAAGGCGGTGTGGTTTTTATGCATCGCCACACGCCACACCGCTCGACGCCGAATTTTTCCGATCATGTGCGTTGGAGCCTCGATATGCGCTTCCAACCGGCGGGCACGCCAACAGGCCGCCCTTTTCATCCCGATTTTATTGCGCGCAGCAAAGCCAACCCGCAAAGTGTTTTAACCGATTGGCAAACATGGGATCAACTGTGGGCCGAAGCTTTAGCCAAACCTTCACCCGGCGCGCATCGCGTGAAATAATTTGCAATAGCCGCGAAAAAACGCAAAAACGGCGCAAAAACAACGCAACAAAACGAAGAACGGGCTTTGCGATCACCAGCCTAAGCCTATGATGCCGAATTTATGGCTCGAACTTTAAATATCTCCTTATTGCGTTGTTTTGCGCCGTTTTTGCGTTTTTTCGCGGCTATTTATTTCCGTGAACCTTCCGGTTCAAAGCCGATGGCATAAGGGCAGCGAATGAGGGTGCGGCGCACGCAGGGTTCGCCAGTAAATTCCGAATAAGGGGAATTGTAAAAGGCGGCCAAAGTGAGAGAATAATCGCAAACGGTGCCTTTTAAGAGGCGTCCGCGCTCGGCGTAACGAAAGCGGCGTGAGACGCGGGAATCGTTGACGGCGATGATCAAATCCAACTCGCCGGGCGGCATCGAAGCGATGTCGGTTTTCGAGGGACGGGCCACCGCGCGCAGTTTTCCCCAGGCAGGGTGCGAGTGAAACGTGCCCAAGACCTGATACGAAGCCAGTTCACCCAGACAGGCGCGCACGCGGCGGTCGCGTCCGCCATGCGGGCAGACCATTTTGTGGCCGCGCGTCGCCGTTTGATAGGGAATGGCATATTCAACCAGCCACTCGGTATCAGTGCGATAGCCCAAAAGCAGGCCGTAGCACTCTTTTTTGTAAGCCTCAATGCTGGATAAAACCGAAGAAAGAAACGCGGTCTGCGAAAGCTGAACGATCATCGTGCCGTCACTTTCCGGCAGGCCGCGAAGGAAATTTTATGTGCCGGGAGAGAATTTATTGAAGTTGTTGGATGAATTCTACCAAAGCCGCGCGCCAGTCGCGTAGGGGAGAAACACCAATTTTTTGCGCTTTTTTGTTGCTCATCACAGAATAGTGAGGCCGCCGCGCCGGAGCACCGTATTCTTCGCTCGAAACCGCCTGCACTTCGCACTGGCGACCGGCTATTTTGAAGACTTCGCGGGCGTATTCATCAAAAGCCACTTCGCCGTCATTCGAGAGTTGAAACAAGCCGCCCTCAGCGTTTTGTAGCAACTGCCAGACGGCAACGGCCAAATCGGGTGTGTAAGTTGGTGTGCCGATTTGATCATTCACCACGCGCACAAAAGGCCGCGTTTGGGCCAGATTAAGCATCAAGAGCGGAAAATTGCCACCGGGCTTGGAACCATGCGCGCCATTTGAGGCTTCTACTGGGCCGAACAGGCGGCAAACGCGAATCGCAAAATTGTGCGGGCTTCCTGCAAGGGCGATGTTTTCTCCAGCCAGTTTAGAAGCCGCATAAACGCCCAACGGATTGGGTTTATCCTCTTCAGTGTAAGGGGAAGTTTTTTCACCGCCAAAAACGAAATCCGTCGAAAAATGCACCAGAGGCACATCATTTTCGCGGCAAACGCGCGCTAAAACCGCAGGGCCAAGGGCATTTACGCGCAAAGCGTCACTCATGCCTTCGCTTTCGGCCTTATCCACCAAGTTATAAGCTGCACCGTTAATCACTAAATTGGGCCGCACCGATTGCAAAGCGGCTTGAACGCTTTGGGGTTCGGCAATATCCAATTCAGCGCGTGAAAACGGAAAAATCTCCACGCCCGATGGTGCCAATTGTTGTAGCGCCCGTGCCAGAGAACCGCGTGCGCCGGTCAAGAGAACTCTCGAAAAATCCATAATTTAAAAATGCCAATAGAACGCGGAGCCTTTGGCCGCGCGGAAACGAAGGATTTTCGCGGAAGATAAAAAGCAACATCCTCAAAACCGCGTCAATCAAAG
Source organism: Abditibacteriaceae bacterium (assembly GCA_036399215.1). Taxonomy (GTDB): domain Bacteria; phylum Armatimonadota; class Abditibacteriia; order Abditibacteriales; family Abditibacteriaceae; genus DASWNL01. The sequence continues at coordinate 6,226 of DASWNL010000340.1, read as the reverse complement.
CCGTTTCCGTGTGGCGTAGCTCCGCGTTCTATTGAAAGTTACCGGTAAAGAGGCCCGAAGGCGGCGCAGGCGCGGTAATCGGCGCTTTGTTGCTCTAAGGCGCCAAAGCGTGTCCATACGGCGGGACGGAAAACCGCTTCGGCTTCGACATTGTGCATATCAACCGGAATGCGCAGCATCGAAGCAAGCGTGATTAAATCGCCGCCGATATGGCCGTAAGAGATCGCGCCGTGATTGGCGCCCCAGGCGTTCATTACGGAATAGACACTTGAAAAGACGCCTTCGCCAGTCAGGTTCGGCACAAACCAGGTCGTCGGCCAGGTTGGATTGGTGCGCTCATCCAACGCCTTATGAACTTCTTCCGGCAAATCAATAGTGAAGCCTTCGGCGATTTGCAAAACCGGGCCAATGCCTTTGACTAAATTCAAGCGATACATCGTGACCGGCATACCGCCGCGCGTAGTAAAATCGGTGCTCCAGCCGCCGCCAGGAAAGTAGCCCAAATCGGAAGGGCACCACTTTGTGGCATCCAGACATTTGCCGGCTTCTTCAGGCGAAATCTCCCACCAGGGCTTCAAAACCGGCGCGCCGTCTTCGCTTTGCTCGCCTGTCCAATCGAGAGCCGCCGGGCCGGAGTTGATGAGATGCAGAAAGCCATCCGGCAACAGCGCGTGCTCCATCATGAAATCGTCGCAGTCGGCCTCGCCTTCGGCATCCGCCATCTCTTCGTGCAATTTTTCATGCATCGCTTCGATGAAATCGTAGCCGGTTGCACGCTGCACGGCATCACTGCTCCAATAAGTGCGAACATCGGCAAAAAGCTGTGCGCTGCCGGTTAAGAGATGACCGAGCAGCATCGAAGCGCCATTTAAAGCATCGTTTTCGGTTGCCACCATGAAGGGCTGGCGAATACCGTTCCAGTCGAAAGAAGTTGTGAGAATGGCTTCGAGAAAATCGCCGTTGGGAAAGTGATCCGTCCACTGGCGCTGGCCTTGAAAACCGCCCACGATGGCGTTGTGGCCCTGCGCTTCTTCCTTAAAGCCCAGTTCCCCGAGGCGCGGGTTGCCGATCATCAAATCGCGTGCAATCAGTGCCATTTTGATGTTGGTATCCCAATCCGCGTCTTTTTGCTCACGTGTGCGCGCTTTGTCGCCGTTCCAATCCTGGCCTTCGGGACAGTTTTCTTTGACCCAAACTTTGGCGCGCTCGAACTCTTCGGGGTCGTAAATGCCCCTGTCCATGCGACGCACGAATTCGGTCATGTCCACGCTTTCCACGCGCATCCCGAAATACTCTTCAAAGAGCGGTTGATCTACAATCGAGCCGGCAATGCCCATCGAAACGCCGCCCATGGCGCAATAGCTGGTGCCTTTTAAGGTGGCAACGGCGATTCCGGCGCGGGCGAACTGCAAGAGTTTTTCAGCGACATCAGCGGGAATCTCTTCGGTGCCGATGTCCTGCACATCTTGGCCATAGATGCCAAAAGCCGGCAGGCCTTTTTGCGCGTGTGCGGCCAAAACCGCCGCCAAATAAACCGCGCCGGGCCGCTCTGTGCCATTAAAGCCCCAAATCGCTTTGGGAATGCCGGGCGTCATGTCCATCGTTTCGCTGCCGTAGCACCAACAGTTCGTAACCGTTAAAGAAACGCCCACGCCTTCGCGGGCAAACTTGGCAGCGCAATCGGCGGCTTCAGCCGCGCCTCCAATGCAGGTATCGGCAACCACACACTCAACCGGCAAGCCGCAGGCGTGACGCAGGTTTTCAGAGAGGAAACTGGCGACATTTTGCGCCATGCCCATCACCTGGTCTTCGAGAGATTCGCGCACGCCGCCATAGCGGCCATCAATAGTGGGACGAATGCCAATTTTCGGCAGGCTGCCGCGCAAGCGGTTTTGCGGCGGGTTAATTTTTAAATCACGGACGTTGGACATGAAATCCTTTCGGGACAAAGAGTTGAGAAGTTCGCTAAGTTAATAGCAAGCAAGGGGTATCTTCAATGTGTGCGAGGGGAACGAGAAACATATCATGACTTTTGAGCTATCCGATTTTGAAGCGCTTTTGCCGCGCGCTGTAATGTGGGCGCGTGAGCAGGAGAACCTGATTTTAGAACGGGGCGTGCCGTTGGATGCCTGGGAAGAGCAGGTAGCGCGGCGCCTGGGCGTTTTGCACCCTGATAAAGTGCGCTTGCTGCAAGTCGCGCAAGTGCCGATGCCCGAAGAAGCCGATTTACGTGCGGCCGCTTCCGCAGCAGGCTTAGTTGCTGGTGATTCCGCCGGTATGGCCCTGCGTTACGGCATTTTTATACGGGAGGATTTCTGGCGCGAACGCGAAATTGTGGCCCATGAATTGGTGCATACCGCGCAATGCGAGCGTTTGGGATGGGAACCGTTCTTGCGCCAGTATTTAACGGAATGCTTGCTATCCGGCTATTCGCAGGCGCCTCTTGAACAAGAAGCGCGCGATAAGGGCCGGCAGATTATGCAGGAGATGGGAAAGGATTGAAATGAGTGAAGAAACCATGCCGCCTTTTGACGGCGAAACCGAAAACGATGCTTTACCGGACGAAGCCGCACAGGACAAAGCGGATAAGTCAAGCGTGGCCCGTCAAGATGACAATCCTCCACCGATGAACCCTCCGGCACGCGACCCGATGGATCAAACCGTGCCCGATGTGGCAACCGGCAGCACACCGCTCACGCGCCGCGATGATTGAAAACAAAAGCGACAGGTAATGGCTGTCGCTTTTATTTTTAGTTTCTTAACTGAAAGTGTAGGGTATGATCACTGAACCGCTTCCATTCAACGTAAATTGTCCGGTGCCTAAATTAGGTTGATTTCCTATTTGCTGTTGAGGTTGCATCCGCACGTTAACCAGTTGCAACGTAACTTTTTTGCCACTGATGGCAATAACTTTTATTGAGCCGCTGGCCGAAAACCATTGTTTGGTAGCGGGGTTGTTTTCAGAATAGAAGACAAAGGCTCTATCAATGTGTGTGCCGTCAAAAATTTGAATGGGGAGTTCATCGCCAACGACAAAAGGAGTGTTTTTGTTTAAGGTAATAACCAGGGCGCGGGCAAGAGGCGAACTGGGTGGTGCATTGAAGGTAGCCGCTATTTCATAACGAAGGGGTGGCTTCGCTAGACTCGCATTAACTGTGTTGGCTAAAGTGGCCGTGGTGACGTTGCTGTTTTGCAAATTAGAAAAAGAAAAGCTGCCATCCTGGCTTAATGGCCCGGTTGATGTTTCAAAAATAAGATTGTAGTTGAAAGCACCTTGCGTGGTTGAGCCGGTTATCACTACTACCCCAACGGTAGAGTCAGTGGGAAAAACGCCGTTAACGGTGAGATTAAAAGCCGGTGAGCCTAAATAACGTCCTTGCCCGGAGAAGTTGTTGCCTGTCACAGTGGCGCTAATCTGGTAAGTCCCAAGGGGCAAATCGCCGGATGGTCTTGGATTATCAAGCCCAATATACGTTACTTGGGCAATAGTCATGGTTCCTGTTAGTTGGCTGCTACGTCTTTGCAATTGTAATTCGCCAATGCGCAAATCAGGCAGAATACTCCCGCCCTCGTAATTTGCCGTCACTCCAGGCAAAGAACCACCCCCGCCTCCGCATCCCACCAACCACAGACAGCAAAGGCTTGCTGCTATCTGCCAAATCCAACTTCTGCGGCTATTTTTATTTGTCATGTGTTATTCCCGTGCGAAATGCCAAACCGTATCCATTGTAGCGAACTGGCGCTGCGATTTGTGACTTGCTTTTGCAACTTCACATTTATTCACACTGGGCGGCAGATGGAACCTTTGCAAGCTACAATACAAGTTTGAATCTTCTGTTCTTGTCAAGAATATATTGAGCCATGAAACAAAAACATTTTGTTGCCCAGAGCGGCGAAATCGCGCCGGGCGAACGCAAGATTATTGATATCGAGGGCAAATCCATTGGCGTATTCAACATTCACGGCGCCTTTGTCTCGGTATTGAACCTGTGCCCACATGAACTGGCGCCGGTTTGCGCCGGTCAGTTGCGCGGCACGGCTTTACCCTCGCAACCGGGCGAATATTTATGGGGCCGCGAGGGCGAGATTTTGGCCTGCCCCTGGCATGGCTGGGAGTTCGATTTAACAACCGGCCAGTGCCTGACCGATAAGCGCAAGCTGCGCCGCTACGAAGTGGTGGAAGAAGACGGAAAAGTTTTTGTGTTGCTTTAAGAAAAACGATAGAGAATAACAAAGGCGCAAGTAGCAAAAAGCTGTTATTGTGGCGCCTTTTGCAAAATTTCCTCAAACCACGGTAATCCGCGCAGACTTTCAAGGTCTTCGTATTCTTCAATATGTCGGCGCGGCGGCAATTTATCAAATTCCACACATCTTTCCAACCAGCGGCGCGCTTCATCTTGATTACCTCGAAGTTCGGCAATGCAAGCCAGATTAAAAGTGCCTTCTCCTGCTTGTATTTCTTCAGCGCGTAGGGACTTTTCTGTAGCTATTGCCAGTAAACTGTCGCGTTCGTCCCCTTTTTTGCGTTTGGCCTGCTCTATCAATACAGCTCCATAGTTACTTAGCACTTGGGTATCATCAGGTTTGATATTGAGTGCTTGCTGATACTTTTGGATGGCTTGATCCCAGAGTTCATCAGCTTCTGCACCTTGCTTGCGTTTGGCTTGCTCAGACAAAACACTACCCCAATTATTAAGTGCGTCATCCATATCAGGATTAATACTGAGTGCTGATTGATACTTCTCGATGGTCTGCTCAAAAATATTAAATGCTTCTGGGCCGAGGGTTTGCAGGCCGCGTTCATGAAGTTCGATACCTATTCCAAACAATGCAGCAGCGCGCAATTCAGCCAATTGTGGGTCATGACCAGCAGTAGCGGGATCAGTCAATTGCAGGGCACGCTCATAATCGCCTTTCCAAAGTGCTTCGCGCGCCTCAATGTGACGTGGAAGACTCTTAGTGTCAACTTCTGCCTTGCCTGTCCCCTTTGTGGGCACTTCTGTTGCGGTATCAGGTGAAGATGGCGTATCAGTGTTGTTTTCAATCGTATCAATGGCCTTTTGCAGTAAACCGCGTGGGTATTCCAACAAACTTTGGTTCGGTGTTTTCGAGCCGGGGAGAGTGAAATTCATCACCGGCTCCATTAACTTTAAGAAGTGGGTGAAGGGCTGCGTAACGAAGATAGGTGGGAAACATCCAAGTTCGTTTGCCAGTTGGCAAAAAAACTCATCAGCATCGGGCAATTTGACGTAATAAGCTCCTCGCTTAGATTGGAAAAGCGAGTGCAAATGGGCTTTCGGTTCGTCATCGCGGATAACCCAATACAGGTTGTGCCGAAAATTGCGGATTTTTGACAGGCACTGGAAAACCGCGTCGTTTTCGCCGCTATAGCCCACCACAATCCAGACCCGGTTACGGCAGGAGTCATTGATAATGGGGTCAAGTGTTGCAGTGTGCTTTTCTAAATCGTCCGATACATTAAGCAAACGGAAGCCGGTGCGCTGTCCGTGCAGGTAATAAACCGCCGGGCCATCCACCATGTCCTCCTGGAAATCCGCTGAGGCCGCGAAATCGTAAACCGAGGGCGAAACACCAACAAGGTTGCAAGCGCGCACTACCAATGGATCAAAGTTGGTTGTTAGCACGCGGTCTACAAAGCCGGCCTCCACCAATTGCGCCAGGCCCAGATGTGCCCAATTTAACCTGGCATCATCCACATATGTTCGAATAAGGTGATGCACTTCGGCGTTGGACAACTGATTCATGCACTCGGAATAGGTAGGCACTTTATTAGTAGCGCGCCTTTCGGCGCGTCCGTAAGCATCTGCACATTTTTTTTTGATAATGTCGATCATTTCAGACGCCAGAGGGATGCCCGCAGATTTTGAGCAACCAGCGCCTACCAGAACGGAACATTTAGCATCCCGATCTTTGGCACGACGCAAACATCCGGCAATGTCACTGATTTGGCGTTCAAACTCTTTCACGAAAACTCCTCACGTAGATATATTTGAAGGACAACTAATCACGCTACATAACAAAAGAAGATAACTTAGAAATCAGTTTATATGGGACAACTACAATTTGACGCAAGGAAAATAGTTCCGAAATTAGACTCTATCATGTTGCAGGTGAAAAGCACCAATCTGAATTCTGGCACCTGAAAAACTTAAGGTTGTTTTGTCTCTATATCTTTTTCGTGATGAACTTTAGGCGATCAACACAG
>DASWNL010000339.1:0-12048 GCA_036399215.1 Abditibacteriaceae bacterium | reverse complement strand
GGGGCGCAACCTGTTGCGCCCTATTTGGAAGGGCGGCAAAGGGCGCAACAGGTTGCGCCCCTACCAAGCCATGGCAATTGTCCCGCACAATCCTTACTTAAAACTGGCCAAGCTCGGCGATTATCTTGAACTCGTTAAGTTCTCACACACGATTTTCGCTTTGCCTTTTGCTTTAGCATCCATGCTTTTAGCCAAGAAAGGCTGGCCGGATACACGGACAGTAGGGTGGATTCTGATAGCTATGGTAAGCGCGCGCACTGCGGCAATGGGCTATAACCGTATCGTGGATAGGCACCTGGATGCCCAGAATCCTCGCACGCAAAACCGTGAAATCCCCGCCGGCAAAGTTTCGGTTGGCGAAGCTGCCATGCTGGTTAACTTTTCGACGCTGCTTTTTCTTTTAGCGGCCTGGCAACTGGGAAACCTAACGTTTTGGCTGGCTTTTCCGGCGTTATTTGTCTTATTCTTCTACTCTTATTGCAAGCGATTTACATCACTGGCGCATTTCGTTTTAGGATTATGCCTGGCTATCGCGCCGGTGGGAGCCTGGCTGGCCGTGCGTCAGAGGTTTGAATTACCGCCCATCGTTTTAGCAACCGCCATCATGTTTTGGGTCGCCGGCTTCGACATTATCTACGCCACAATGGACGTCGATTTCGACCGCAAAATGGGCTTGCATTCGATGGTTCAAAAATTCGGCATCCCCGCCGCGTTAGCGATGGCGCGCTTTTTCCATCTACTGTTCGTTGGTCTGTTATTCGTTTTCGGACAAGCGATGCACCTTAGCATCTGGTTTTCCTGTTCAGTGGCGCTGATTGCGCTGTTTTTAATGTATGAACACTCTATCGTTAATCCCAATAACCTGCGTCGCGTCAACGCCGCTTTTTTTACGGTGAACGGCATGATTAGCGTGCTGTTTTTAGCGGTTGTGATGGCCGAAGTCTTTTACTTGCGCTGATAAGAATAACCTGAAAAAACAAAAGCGACGCGATAAAAAAATATCGCGTCGCTTTTGTTTTTGCGTCTAACTGCTATTGGTTCTTATTGGTTTTTTGATAATTTATCAATCATGGCAAAAAGGCTGTCGAAATCTACAGGTTTAGCCAGGTGCGCATCATAGCCGGCGGCCTGGGAAGAAGCTGTATCGCAGGCATCATCAAAACCGCTCAGTGCAATGGCCTTAAACGGTGATAATTCGCTCATGCCACGCATCTGGCTCATCATTTCCAGACCGTTCATGCCGGGCATTCCCAAATCGCTTACTACTACATGGGGCGCGAATTCACCTGCCATATTTATAGCTTCCCTACCGCTGGAAGCCGTTACAACCGCATAACTGCGGCGCGACAAAACCAGGCGCAACATAGCAAGTAAATCATCGTGATCATCTACCAAAAGGACACGCACCGGATCACCTCCGGTGGACAGATCAATATTATTAGTCATAGCGGCTACCTTCTACTTTCTTCACACGGCGGTATTAGCTGCTGCGCGTTATCTGCTACACCGTTGCCAATGGTGCGTGGCGCGTAATCAGGTCATCTATGAGTTGGTCGGCTTCGATGCCTTCGGCCTGGCCCTCAAAATTGAGAATCATACGATGACGCAGGGCAGGGCGGGCTACAAAATCAATATCTTCCATCGCTACGTGAAAGCGATGTTGCAACAGCGCCCGCACCTTGGCCGATAACAAAAGCGCCTGCGCCCCACGCGGGCTGGAGCCATAACGCACGAATTTGGCTACTTGTTCTGTAGAATATTCACTATCAGGATGAGTGCCTAAAACCAGGCGCACAGCGTGCTCTTGCACATGAGGCGCAATCGGCACTTCACGCACCAGGCGGCGCATCATCAGAATTTGCTCGCTGCCCAGTGCGATTTGCGCTTCCTGGCTGGCCGAAGTCGTCGTGCGATTGAGGATTTGAAGGAGTTCGTCGAAGGTAGGGAAATAAACTTTAAGCTTGAACAAAAACCGGTCAAGCTGCGCTTCGGGAAGCGGATAGGTGCCTTCCATTTCCAGGGGGTTTTGCGTGGCTAAGACAATATACGGCTCACTGAGCTTATAGGTTTTGCCGGCGACAGTTACGCTGCGCTCCTGCATCGCTTCGAGCAAAGCGCTTTGCGTTTTCGGTGTGGCACGATTGATTTCATCGGCCAAAAGCACGTTGGTAAAAACCGGCCCGGCCTGGAATTGAAATTCCTTGCGGCCTTCGGGCGTTTCGGCGATGATGTTGGTGCCCGTTACATCAGCGGGCATCAAGTCGGGCGTGAACTGAATGCGCGAAAAGTTCAGGCCCAGCGATTGCGAAAGCGTGCGAACCAGAAGGGTTTTGCCCAGTCCCGGCACGCCTTCGAGCAGGACATGACCGCCACCAAAGAGGCACATTAGCACGCCCTCGATGATCATCTCTTGCCCGACTAAAACACTCGACATCTGTTCTTTGACAGAGTTGACACGTTCGACAAATTCGTGGACGGCTGCTGTAGCTTCCATAGTCTAAGTTCAAGGTTCAAAGTTCAAGGTTCAAAGTCAGGCGTTTACAACCTTAAACTTTGAACCTTGAATTTTAAACTATTTATTCGGTTTTATGCTATCGAAATAGTTCCGCACCGGTTGCTTATACGCGGGCGGGATGATTTCCTTGCCGACAGCGTCATCGGCTTCTTTCTTGTAACTGCCGTAAACGTCGTAATACGGCGTCTTGACCGAGCCGCCTTTGGCATCGCCTTCGATTTGAATCTGTTCGATTTCGCCGTTTTTATTCAGCTTGCCGAAGATGCGGTCTTTCTGCTTGCGCGTGCCGGGAAGTGTGGAGGCCCAGACATCGGCCCAGCGACGCTTATCCCCCGTCTTTTTCGATTTCTCAGTGGACAAGCCGCCGCCCTTGTTGTTGAAGCCTTTAATTTTGTCGCGGGGGCCAAGACCGGCGCCACCGCCTGTAGCTGATGTAGGATCGCTGGGTTTTAAATCTTTGCCAGGGGTGAGTCCTCCACCGGAGGAGCCGCCGCCCTGTCAAGTGCCTCCGGGGCAGTTTTCCGGCTTATGGCCTGGATGATCATCGTTGCCGTTGTTGCCAGCCTGGCGTTCGGCGTCCTCAATCTGGCTGAGCATCTTTTGCAGCGATTCGCTGTTGGAGTTGCCCTGCCCTTGCCCCTGGCCCGATTGCATACCCTGCGCCATTTTACGAAGCGCATCGGCGCCGTTGGACAATGATTTCTGACCTGGTTGTTGGCCCTGCTTGTTGCCGTTTTGCGAGCCGGGTTGTTGGCCGCTTTGCTGCTGGCCCTGCTTTTGGCCCTGACCTTGTTGCTTGCCTTGCTGGTTTTGCTGCTGTTGGCCTTGTTTTTGGCCCTGCTGCCCTTGCTGTTGACCAGATTGGTTTTGTTTCTCGCCCTGCTTCTGACCATTTTGGCCTTGTTGGCCGTTTTGCTTTTGTTGGTCTTGTTGACCGTTTTTCTGGCCGTTCTTTTGGCCGTCTTTGCCCTGCTGATTTTTCTTATCTTGATTCTGCTGGCCGCTTTGCCCCTGGTTTGGTTGCTTTAAGGCTTTGGCGGCTTCTTCCAACTTGCGCGCCATGTCCTCGTTTTGCTGCCCACCCTGGCGGCGCAGGGCTTCGGCGGCTTTTTGCAAATCATGCGCGGCTTTGTCGCGCTCTTGCTGCGTCATCTCATTTTTTTCGATTTTATCGGCCAGCTTTTCCAACTCTTTGGCGGCTTTTTCCAGGTCGCCTTTTTTGAGTTGCTCCTGCATTTTCTTGCCTTCGTCGGTCTGCATCTGCTCTTGACCAAGCCCGGCATCGGGATTTTGCGGCGATTGAAATGGTTTTTGCGGATTTTTGGCAGCTTTAGCGATTTGTTCGCGCAGTTGTGCCATCTCAACCATCGCTTCTTTTTTGCCCATGCGGGCACGTTCGATGCGTTGGCCAAGAGCCTGTAATTTTTTGGCGAATTTTTTCGATTCGTCGGTTTCTTTTATCTTCTTGTCGTCGTTGATTTCTTTAGCAATCGCCTGCAACTTCTTGCCGGTTGCGGGCAGCGTTTTCTTGGCATCCAATTGTTCTTCTTTGGGCAAGAAAATGGGCAGGTTCGGCAAAAAGAAGGAGCCTACGAAAACGAAGGCCACACCTGCCAGCACTTTTTGCGCTTTGCCGAATTTAAGGGGATAAACCTCTCTGGGATCAAGTTGCCCGGCGCGATTTGTGGCATCGTTAATCAGAGCCGGCACTAAGGAAGTTTGCGCGGTTGGAACCGAAGTCGCATAAGCCGGGCGCGCCACAAAGAAATTCTTCAAGCGCCCCAGAAGGCTGTTATGGGCTGCTTTCTGTTGGCGCCGCTGCACTTCATGGGGATAAGTAAAAGCTAAAGCCGAAGCCAGGCGATCATTTAAGTCCAGCGTATTATCGGCATCCAGAGCCGCTTCAAAAGTCCCGGCGCGCTTCAAAGCGCCGTTGCGCCAGCCAACAAGCGCGGCAAACAGCACAACCAGAAGCGGCTGCCACCACAGGCCATCAACTAAATACAGCTTATAAGCCAGCACGCCAAGCGCAGCCAGGCCACAACCCCAACATAAGGCGCGGGCCGTTTCCTGCCATAACATTTGCGCATTGCGCCGCGCCGCCAAACGGTCGAGGTGGCGGTGCAATTGCGCGCCGGATTCGGAACTGGTGGCTAATGCTTCGCGGGGAAGATCAGCAGCGGCCATAATGCCTCCTGCAAACTATAAACATCAAACACAACAACAGTGTGACAAACAATTGTCACAAGGAAATTATACCCGAAAAATGCCGTATCCCCTTTTCAACGAATGGCGGCAAAGACGTTCCCGGAAATTCATGTATTATTCCAATCGTTGGCCTTTGGAGATATATCTAACCAGCGTGCTACGTCTTGTGTCCGTTATGCCTGCGATAACGTCGCCAACAAAAGGCACCCATCGCCATCGTGCTACAGATGATAGCCATCAGCAATGGCAAAAAATTGAACGTATAAATAGGTGGGCCTAAGAGCACTAAATCTTCCTTAGCCTGTGCCAGTTGTTTAGTGGGTGAGCAATAGTTGGTGTGGTTTTGAGACTTCCAATGGCGAGCATAAACCAGGTAGTTTTTTCCTACTTTAAATGGGTAGCCACAACTCGCCTCATTGGGCCAAGTTCTCACCGATATAAACCTTTGTGGGCTGCCTTTCCACAACTTTGCCATGATAAAACTAACTTCATTCATTATGTAGTTTTGTCCTGGTGGTTCCGAATCTTCTGAAACCTGGCGAATACTCACAACTCTGCCTGCAAACACAATGGCTTTGGAGCCAGAATCGTCTTTAAGAGCCTCTACGATATCTTCTTTAAGGCTCATACCTGCGGCACAGTTACAGGGCCATGAAGTGTTGATTAGAAAACACAACACAACCACGACCAAGATGAAGCACTTCAATGTATCCTTCATGCTTTAATTATAGCTCTGTTTGTATTTAGATAATCGCGTTTTCCAGTGTGTCCCTGCGTAAACTGAGAGCGTGCGCTACTTTCGACTTTATCGCGCTTTCATTATCAATTGCCTGTCGCGGGCGATGGAGTTTCGCGCGCAGTTTTTCGCGGGCATTTTTGGCTACATGGTCTGGTCGGGCGTTTCGCTTTTGTTTATTGAAGCCGTGTTTCGGCAAAACGCCGTGATGGGCTGGACGCGCGATGAGATGTGGGTGCTTTATGGCACTTGTCTCATTTTGGAATCGCTGTGCTGGGGCTTTTTGGGGCCGAATATGTGGCGCTTTTCCTTAATGGTGCGCGATGGTAGCCTGGATTTAGCTTTATGTCGCCCGGTCAACACGCAGTTTTTCGTTTCGGCGCGTTATATTGACCTGAATGCGATTTTGAATGTGCTACCCGGTTTGGGGCTTTTAATTTATGGACTGAATAAATTGGCACAATGGCCGAGCGCCATGCAATGGTTACATTGGGCGGCACTCTTGTTTTGCGGCTTTGTCATGGCGTATTGTTTGTGGTTTTTGGTGGTAACGCTTGCCATTTGGACGGTGAAAATGGAAAGCGTCGCTGTTATTTTCGAGCCGCTGATGCAAATGGCACGTTTTCCGATTGATGTTTATCCGCGCTCGTGGCAGTGGGCTTTAACTTTCATCCTGCCGATTGCCTTTCTAACCACCTTTCCAACCAACGCGCTTTTAGGTCGCGCCGCAACCTGGCTCTTACCGGTGGCATTCGGCCTGGCGACCTTGCTTTTGTTTATCACCAGTTGGTTTTTCAACTTCGCCCTGCGGTTTTATTCGAGCGCAAGCAACTAATTCTATTGACGATTGTAGATTGACGATTACCCTAAATTCAATCTACAATCGTCAATTAGCTTGGTCTTTGCAATTTGTCGCGCAATCTATCCAACACTTCGCTGATATCGTCGTTGGGCAGTTTATGGCCGCGCCCGCTTTCGCTGCGCCGCGTGACGTAAAACGAATTTTCAGCACGCCCGCCCCAGACGGTGATCTTGGCAGTGTGAATATCAAGGCCAACAGCCGCGAAGCCACGCGTGATGTGATAAAGCAGACCCGGTAAATCGGCAGTGACAACGGTGATAACTGTATGCTCATCTGATAAATCGTTGCGCGAAGAGATACGTTCGGGCATTAATTCTTCGCAGGTCGATTTGCCCGCCGCTTTCAGCACATCTTCCACCGACTTTTCGCCGAGCAGAACTTCACGCATCAAAGCCGCAATGCGTGCGCTGCGCGATTCACTAACCGGGCGGCCATTGGAAACCACGTGCAAGGTGTCCAATACAATGTCGCGGCCTGCTGGATGCGGTGATGGGGCATCGCCAGGCAAGTTACCCGCTAAATTCGCATTACGAAGCGTATAAACGTGCGCCGCTAAAATATCGCCGCCAGCGGCGTGCATCACGCCACACAGTTTGGATAGCAAGCCCGGCTGCGGATCATCATAAGTGACAACCGTCATTTCGGTAAAGCCGCCGCGCGGCGGCTCGTAAAAGTCCACAATTAGTTTTTCCTGTGGCAGTTCATCTAAGAATTTCAAATGTGTGGCGATGGTCGGTAGGGGCGTATTCAAAACATAAGCAGCGGGCAGATTTTCACTAATGCGATGCAAGGTTGCTTCGTCCAACTCCAGGTGGCGCAGTTCGCGGCGTAATCTCTCACGTTCGCGCTGCACCAACTGCTCGCGCTTTTCCGTGTCGGTCAAAACCGCCGCGGTTTCTTCGCGCGTCATCGCCAAAATTGTGCGCTCATAAAGCTCTTTCATCGCTTCCAAGTCGCGCCGCGAATAAGAGCGTTCGCCAACGGCACAGGTGTCGGCAAGGGAAAGCAAATAAAGCATCTTCAAAGTCGGCACATCGCGGGCGTGCGTCATCACTTCGCGGATGGTGCCAGGGTCGGAAAGTTCGCGCAAGCGCGCCATGCGCGGCAATAGCAAATGACGCCGCACCAAGGAAGCTAAAAGCTCAGTGCGGTCATGTGTAAGGCCCAATCGCACGCCGATTTCACGCGCAATACGCTCCCCGGAAACGGAATGATCTGTGCCGCGCTCAATTTTGCCGACATCATGCAGCAGCGTGCCGAGCACCAAAATCTGAATGTCATCTACGCCATCCCATACGGCCCACAGGCTGTCGTCGTTTTGGCGACTATCCCATAATTCGCCCAGCTTGCGCACGGCGAAAATTGAATGCTCGCCAACCGCTAACTGATGCGAAGGATCACCCGGCGCTAAATGCAGCATGTCTTCAAATTCAGGCAAAAAGCGCTGCAAAAGCCCGCGTGCGCGCAACTCGATGAGGGCTTCAGCCGCCGAAGGCACGCTTTGCAACAAAGAGAAGAATGCACTACGCGCTGTTGAACTGCGCCGCGCCTGCTCATTAAGACGCGGCAAGGCTTCTTCAACGCTGCGCTCCAATTCGGGCGCGAAATCAAAGCCGTATTTTCGCGCAAGGGCAAAGGGCGTAAGGAGCAGTTCGGGATGATTGCGCAGCGTATAAGGATGCGCGGCGTGCAAGCGGCGATGCGTGGCCACAAAGTGATCGTCTAAGGGCAATGGCCCTTCTAAAAGGCGGCGCATGACTTTGTTGGAAAAGCGCGCCGCGATTTCAGCATGGCCGTAATAAGTTGCCAGAAACTTTTGCGAAGCGCGCCCACCGCTGCCAGTAAAATGAAAAGCCCGCGCCGCGCGGTCTTGATATTCAAGACGCAGAACATCGGTCTTTTTGCCGGAAACCAAGTGCAGCCAGACCCGCGTTTTCAAAAAGAAATCATAAGCCGTCATGACCTGCGCGCAATCGTCGCCGGTTACGATGCCGTGATACTCCAAAGCCTTCAACGATTCACCGGTTTTTAAAACCGCACCGGCGACCCACAGGGCGGTTTGAATATCGCGCAAGGCGCCGGTGCCTTCTTTCAGGTGCGGCTCAATGGCATAAAGCGATAAATCGAGGCGCTGCGAAGCCGCTTTGCGTTCGGCGGCTTTTTCGAGCAGAAATTCCACCGGATCCCAGCGATCATAGAGTTCATCGCGCAAGCGGCGCGGCAATTTTTCGCTGCCGGCAATCAAGCGCGCTTCGAGTAAAGCGGCCTTACCCGTGTTGTCCAGGCGTTCAATATCGGCGACCGGACGATAAGCATAGCCCAATTCAAGGCGTGCGCCGTCAATGAAGACCTCCACCAACAAGCGAAAGGCTTCTTTCACAACGGCATCAATGACGGGGTGTTCTTCTTCCGAAGGCACAAAGGCCAGGTCAATATCCGAATAAGGGCACAATTCGCCGCGCCCGTAGCCGCCAATGGCAATTAACGAGAGTTCGGCACCCGGCTCGGCATGAGCGCGGTCGTTATGCCATTCGGGATGCTCAACGCGAACGGCTTCCCAGGCCGCCAGGTAAATGCGTCGCAGCGCAGCATCTATGAGATTGGTGTATTCGGCGACCCATTCGCGCGCCGGCTGAGCATGAGGCGAGCGTTTGAGAAGCGTTTCACGTCCGGCTTTGACGAACTGGCTGATTTCGGCCAGATGAGGATTAGTTGACATTAGGGCTTAGTTTGCGTTTTCATTAAAAGGGCTGCCATGAAAAGCAGTTCAGAGAAGCAGTTCAACTAACACGAAACTTGAACTTGCCTGTCAAAGAAAAGTCTGCGCGGGACGGTTGGAAGCGTTTTGCTGAAAAATTTTTCCGCTGCAAAAGGAAACTGTCATGATTAAAAAATCTTTGTTGGCCGGAGCGATTCTGGCCCTGCCCGCGCTGGCCTTAGCGCCGCGCGGCACCAACACGGCTTATGTGCCCGTTGCACACGCCCAGGAGGCGCCGGCTGCCAAAGGTCTCGAACCCACCGAACTGGGCAACCTGGCCTGGGCCGTTTTAGAACAGCATTGCGTGGCTTGCCACGGCGAAGGCAAAGGTAAATTCCGCGCTTCGCCGATTGACAAAACCACGCTGCCCAAACTGCTCGAAAAAGGCCAGATTAAGCCGGGCAAGCCGGAGGAGTCTGAGTTCTACACCTACATGATTGACCACGATGACCCGATGCCGCCGAAAAACGTCGCTATCCGTCCATCGAAGGCCGACATCGCCCTGATTAAAATCTGGATCGAAAAAGGCGCGCCGTCCTGGCAAGTCGAAGAAAAGAAAGCCGACGGCAATAAAGCCTAATTTTGCCGGTGTTTTTCGTAACTGATTCGCAACCAGGACGCGCTGTTTAAATCAAAAAATCCGCCGCCCTTCGCTGAGTA
Organism: Abditibacteriaceae bacterium; assembly: GCA_036399215.1. Taxonomy (GTDB): domain Bacteria; phylum Armatimonadota; class Abditibacteriia; order Abditibacteriales; family Abditibacteriaceae; genus DASWNL01. The sequence goes on along the minus strand of DASWNL010000339.1, from coordinate 2,309 downwards.
ATTTCTTTAAAAAGCTTAGCGAAGGGCGGCGGATTTTCGTTTGTGGCATCCTTTAGTTATTCTATTTCACAAGTTAAAAGCACTCACTAACTGAAAACAGAAAGAAGAGTTGTCATTCTAAGTCCTGTCCAGTGGGCGCCTGCGAAGAATGACGTGATTTTTATCTCTTATGGAATCCCTGCCCCTCCCGCAAAGTAACGTTCAGTGGCACGCGGCGCTGACACACTTTCCGATTACGCTGCTTTTTGTAGCCGTTTTCTTCGACATTGTGGCTTTGTTTTACAAGCGTCCAGGCCTGCGCGAGTTCAGCCTGTGGATGCTGACGCTTTGCGTCATTTCATTGCCCTTTTCACTTCTAACCGGCTGGCTGACAGGCCGCGAATTCAAACGCGCGCCGGTTGGCTATGACCAACACTGGCAAGCCGCGGTTATTACTTCGGTTTTAGCTTTGGTTTTGTTAGTCTGGCGCTTGGCTTCCAAAGATAAAATGCCACGCATGGCGCGTGTTACGGTTTTAACCCTGACGATGGCCTGCGCGATGGGAGTTGGCTATACCGGACATCAAGGCGGCGAAATGACTTTTGGTGGCCGTGCAGCTCCCGTCGAAGCCGTCGCGCCCCCGCCCGCCAATAACTCCGGTCAACAAATTGCCGATGCTGCCACTCGCATGGCCGAAGCCGCCGGTAATCTTGATAAAAAAACCGACCGTGTTTTAGTAGCTGCGGCCACTGCCAAAAAGCCGGCACCCGCCCCTACACCAATTGTTGTCACTCCCACTGTTACTACTGTGTCACCGGATGCTTTAACCAACGCCGCCAATAAATTGAATGAAGTCGCTTCGCGTTTTGAAAACACGGCGGAAAAAATGGATCGCATCGCGCAGCTTTTGGAATCCACAGCCAATAAGCCAATTGCTCCAGTGCCCACTGGCCCTGCCATCGCCAAAGGCACCGGCGGCGCAACTGGCGCAGGCGGAAAAGCTACCCCTGTGCCCACCGAGTCAGGGCCAAAACTTGACCCCAAGTTAATAGCTGCTGGCAAACAATCATTCTTCAAAGAAGCCAACGGCTGTCTTGATTGTCACGCGATGGACGGCCAGGGCAATGCCAAAAACGGTGACCTGACGCACGTTGGCAGCAAGCCTTATGATGTCGAATGGCATATCGCACATTTAATAAAGCCCAAAAGCAAAGTGCCCGGCTCGAAGATGCCGCCCTACGATGACCTGCCCGCCGAAGAGCTACGCGCCCTGGCAACTTACATGGTCAGTAAAAAGTGATGGTGAATAAAAAGCGAAGCTGGCATCAGCCTCGCTTTTTATTTTGCGTATGAGTATCTACATCGGCACATCCGGCTGGAGTTATGATCACTGGAAAGGCGTGTTATATCCACACGAAGCCGACAGCCGCGAGCGCCTGGCCTATTACACCGAAAAATTTGGCACCGTTGAAGTCAACAGCACTTACTATCGCTGGCCGACGAACTCCACTTTTTATTCTTGGCGCCGGCGCGTGCCGGATGGCTTTCGATTGACCATTAAGGCCTCCCGCGCCCTTACGCATAGCAAAAAACTGTATTCACCGGAATTGTGGATTGAGCGCACGACACAAAGCCTGCGTTGTCTGGGTGAAAAGCGCGGCGTCTGGTTGGTGCAATTGCCACCGACGTTTGATTACGATTACACCCGATTAGAATACTTCCTTAAGCAGCTTCCATCATGGCTTCAAGTTGCTATCGAGTTTCGTCATCCCGGCTGGAATCGCGACGACGTATTTCATTTGTTAGAGCAATATGGCGTAGGCTATTGTGTCATGAGCGGCGCGCATTTGCCCTGCGTCTTGCGCGCTACGGCTCCGTTTGTTTATGTGCGCTTACATGGGCCAGATTGGAATCATCTTTATGGCGGCTCCTATTCGGACGATGACTTGCGTTGGTGGGCCGAACGCATTAGAGAATGGCGCGATGCAGGCCGCGAAGTCTGGGCTTATTTCAATAACGATGGTGGTGGAAACGCGGTGCGCAACGCACAAACCCTGAGGCATTTCGTGGGTGCTTGAGAAAACATAAGAAACTAAAAAGGTCACACAACAGACCACGCCGCCGTCTGGTTGGGAACCAGGGGCGGCGGCGTGTTCGGAATCACTCCGAGGGGCGGTAGAGGCAAAGAGGATAAAGAAGAATTTCGATTTGTGCATCAAATCGTTATCTATAATTTATCCCTGTCCTATTAACGCCATGTTAATGGGAGGTAACTTTTCGATGACTCTATCTCAAGTAATTGTTAAGAAATGAAAAAGGCGTGTCCCGCA
>DASWNL010000338.1:0-6976 GCA_036399215.1 Abditibacteriaceae bacterium | reverse complement strand
CAGCAGTTAAGAAAACTGCAAAGCTTCCTAATCATCCGTTGATAATGACCAGTTTGCGCGCCCGTTTTCCTTATAGGGATTTTATAGATTTGGCAAAAGCGGGGAAGTTTTATATCGGTATCAGCGATGCAGGCTTTACCGTTACTGCATGGGACGCCACAGGCATAAAAACCTTGGCTAAAAAATTCGATTCGTCTGTTACCGCTACTAAAACTTTAAAATCCATACCTCTGAGCAAAACAGGCGGGGCTTATGAGCCACCGCCGGGAAGCAAGGAAAGGAAGCTGATTTTAGATACCTTGCGTGTGCCAGTTCAGAAAGAGGTTAGGCAAAAAGTTGTTTTTCACAGTGTTGAAATTCGCACCAAGAACGGGTGGGCCTATGTGCAGGCAGTGACAAGGGACGAAAAAGGCAAGAGGCTAAAGCGCTGGGCGCCACAAGTAGACCCAATGGCATCGGGTCTACTTCGCCAAAATGGCAAAAAGTGGCGTGTGTTGGATTGGGGAGCATCCACTGACGTGGCTGCTGTTTATGATCTTCGTAAAGCATACCCGCAAGCCCCTCGGTCAATTTTTCCTTCGCTGCCTGATGATTTCCCTGGAGACGGTTCCTACGGCGGAGATGGATTTAACAACAGGGATTAAAACGGACTCAAGATGAAGAAACTCTATTTACTATTGCTACTCTTTGCCTTAATGCTTCCCGCTGGCATTATTGGCGGCATTGCGGGCGCCAACGCCGGAAACACGGAAGCAGCTACGGAAACTTTAATCGAGGCCCGCGCCGCTGTTTACTTTTCGCCCAAAGGCGGCGCGCAGGATGCCATTATTCGCGCCATCAACGGCGCTAAGACTTCGATTCTTTTGCAAGCCTACTCTTTTACCAATGCCTCGATTGCTCAGGCCTTAGTGCAGGCAAAGCAGCGCGGCGTTTTAGTGGAAGCGGTTTTGGACAAATCGAACCGCACGGCTCAATACAGCAGCGCCACTTTTTTAAAGAATGCTGGCATCCATACTTCCATTGACGCCAAACACGCCATTGCTCATAACAAGGTGATCATCATTGACAGCGATAAGGTCGTGACTGGCAGCTTCAACTTTTCCAAAGCCGCCGAGGAAAGCAATGCCGAGAACTTACTGATTTTGCACTCGAAGCCGCTGGCCGCTGAATACGAGCGCAACTTCCGCGCGCATTTAGAGCATTCCGAAGATTATGAAGGGAAACAATGAAAAAACTTTTACTCCTGGCCCTACTCGCTTTCACCGTGCCTCAAGTTGCACACGCCGGGCGTGCCTGCTCTGAAGGCGCTGGCTGCGCGGCCTGCAAGAACTGCACGGGCTGCAAGCATTGCGCGAAAGAGGGCGGCACTTGTAGCGTGTGCAAGCCAGCGACTAAGGCCAAGCCGAAAGCGAAGAAAAAGACGGTCAAGAAAACACGGCGGCGCTAATCATTTAGCTTAGGCACTTAGGTAATGCCTAAGCTGCACCCGGTTAGTCACCGGTTTCATTGAGGCGAAATCAAAGCGTAAGCCAAATGTCAGTCAGTACCTTTATCGCCGAACCCGAACCGGAGCCGCCGCCCGACTTCGAGGAGTTTTATCATGCCGGTTATGGCAAGGCGTGGGTTAACGAAGCGGAACTTCCCGAAGTGCGCCGGCATGAAAAGAATTGTGCCGTTCGCGCATGGGAGCGCTTTTTGAATGCGGTGCAGTGGCATAGCGAACGGGAACCGGAGCAGGCGGTAGAAGAGCCGGAGATAACGCCGCCCGTTTTACAACTGCTCCCCGGTGGCCCGCGCAGGTCACAAAAGCAGGGTGCTTTTCAAAGTGGTTTAGAAGGCATGACCCGCGCTGTAAAGCGTGGTACCGCTCGCACGGGTGTGGCGGCTGCGCTTTATGCCCTGCGCGAAAGCCTTGAGGCACTGGAACACGACGATAGCCCGCCCGATCTGCGCGAGTTCTATGCGCAGTATCAAGCGCTGGGGCCATTATTTCATGACATCGCGCGCCGGGCCGATTGGAACCATGACGAATAACAATAACGCCACACCTTTGCGCGCAATACTTTATTCTCGCGTTTCTTCGGAAAAACAGGCCGACAACACCAGCCACGAAACTCAATACGAAGCGGGCCTCAAGTGGGCGCAGGGGCACAACGCTGTTGTGGTGCGTTACTACAAAGAAACCGAAAGCGGCGCGCTTTATCTGTCGCGCGGCGTGCTGCAAAAAGCCCTGGCTGACCTCGAAGCCAATGAAGCTGATGTTTTAGTCATCTACGACTTTTCGCGCTACTCCCGTGAACGCGAAGCGCAGGAAGTGATTCGCAAACGTGTCGAGCGTGCCGGCAAGCGCCTCGCCTTTACCACGCTGTCTTTTGACTACGATGAAGATAGCGGCGAGATGACACCCGAAAGCCAGCTGCTCTTTGGCACTCTGGGCAGCGCGGCGGCTTATGAGTTGGCCCAGATCAAGCGGCGCCTGGTCGGTGGCCAGCGCAAAAAAGTCGCCGAAGGGCGCCAGGTGTCCGGCACTGACCCCTTTGGCCTGCACGTTCTCAAAAAGGCCGATGCCATTCGGGGCGAATGCACCAAAGAGCAGGTGGGCACCTATGTCGTTGTGTCGGAACAGGCCGCCCTCGTCCGCATCATATTTCAGTGGTATGACGAAGGCTATCCCCTGAACAAAATCGCCCGCGTTCTCAATATGCAGGGCCAGCGCACCACGCGCGGCAAACTGTGGCGCCCTGATGGAGTGCGCGATATTCTGATGAACCCGGCTTACAAGGGGCAGGCCACCTATGGCCGCACGCGGCGCGTTGTGGATGAATCCCGATTGGCGCGCGGCTTTAAAACCAAAACCTTCCAGGTCGAGCGCGAAGGCAAAGATATAAAGACGATACCCTGCCCGGTGATTGTCGAGCCGGAGTTATGGGAGCGGGCCAACGCGCGGCTCAAAACAGCCCGCGCGCGTCACGGCGGTCGCAAGGACAGAGTGTTTATGTTGAGTGGGCTTTTGCGCTGCCCTTTGTGCGGCGGCGCCCTGCGCGGTCAGGCGATGAAGCCCAGCAGTGAGGCTGCGCCACGCAAGCGCACCAAGCACTACCGCTACTACAAGTGCGCAAACCTGAAAAACGCCGGCAGCACCCGTGCCTCGCGCCTTTTTTGCACCCAGCCCATGATCGCCGCCGATGACATCGAGCAGGCCGTCATCACCGAACTGCTGGCACTGCTCGCCGATGAGAAGCTATTGCGCGCCGCCCTAAAAAAGCAGCAGGAAACGGGCAGGGACAAATCCAAGCCTGATGTGCAAAGTCTTTTGCAAAGCGCACAAAAACAGTTAGCTGACCTGGGCATCCGCGAAAACGCCACCATTCAGGCGCAGATTCGCGCCGTGGGCAGTGGCGTAGACAGCGCACCGTATGAGAAGATTCTGGTGGAGATCGGCGCGCAAAAGCGGGAGTTGCAGGGGTTCATTGACTCGCAGGCGCAGCAGGAAAAACGACTGAGCAACGTTCCCCGGCAGGCGGCGCAGCTGCACGACCAGTTGGAATTGATACAACTCAACCTCACCAGTCCGCACTTAAGCGCAGCGGAAAAGCACGATCTTCTGACCATGATTATCGAGCGCATCGAACTGGGAAAAAACAACGCGCCGCGTCTCATTTTCCTTCAATCCTGAGCCATTTCTCAAAGTAACTGTTGCTATTGATGAGCCACAGCCAGAACAATACGATGCGGTCAAAAGCGCCACGCGAAAGTTGCGGCAATTCGGCATTAAGCATTGTGTAACAGCACATCCTAACAAGTCATTGGAAGGAGCCGTTGATATTTGGTGCCCCAACATCGGTGACTTTTTCGGGTTAAAGCATCTTGACACACAAGTATTGGCCGTGCAACGTAAAAAAGGCCGCGAAACGTGGTGGTATACAATGGCTTGGCCCCGCTATCCCTACCCGACTTGGCTTCTAGATGACGACGCGGCTGCCATACGCATTTACGGTTGGCTAATGGCACAACACGGCATAACTGGTTTCGTTTATTCTATGGCGCATGGCTGGGGGCCAAAACCTTTGGAGAATTTGCAATCGTTTGGAGAAACCAATGGCGACGGCACCTTGCTATATCCGGCTGCGGCTGTGGACAAAGATGACCTAAACCCACTGCCCAGTATTCGCCTTATGCTGCTGCGCGATGCCATTGAAGATTATGAATTGAGGCGCAGCCTACCTTTCGATTATCGAGTTGCTCCGTCACTAACCTATAGAGCAGAATCTTCGTTTACTCCCTCTGCCCAATGGTTGTTTTATGATCGGCGATGGTTGGAAACGTCACTGCACTTCCTCTTAGCGCAACCCCTTACCACGACTTCGGCCCATATAACCATTGACGGCCATTTAACTGAAACCGCATGGCAAAAAGCCTTTGAACTGCGACGGTTACCCTATGAACTGACAGCGGAAACAACCAAAGCCTGGATAACACATAACGGCAAAAACTTATTCGTTGCAGCGCGTTGCCCTTTAATGCAGCGCTCTTTAAAAACCGAAGTAAAAGGCGAATGGTTCGGTGTTGATTTAGCACCCTATCAATCTAATCTGCGCTACCGTTTTATCGTTACCCCCAGCGGCAAAGGCATCATTGAAAAACACACACGCGAAGGCCATTTTCGTATTGAAGGTGTTAAGTGGAAATACACCGCTCATGCTACTCGCGATTTCTACAACATCGAGATGCAAATTCCGTTCACTGAAGTCGGCTTAGATAGTAACTTTCGCTTTAACGCGCGGCGTCGCTTTCACGACACGCAGTTAGATATTCATTATCTGCTCCATGCCTTTGCCGATGCGGAAGACGTGACATTGATGCCGCGCATCGTTTTGCAATGAACGGTTTTAAGGCCGCTTTAGAATGTGCAGGCAACGGGGGCAAACCCAACTGTTAGGAAAACGCGGCAGCACTTCTTTTTTCTGCTGCGCTAACTTCTTCTTGCGTCCTTCATACAGAAATGAATCGTAAATGAAGTTGTAAACATACGCCCACAACCCCCATAGAAAAATTTCGTAGCCTTCGGCACCTACGGTCGGCGATTCGCTGGCTTTTTGAATTTCGTAATCGGAAAGCGGCAGCATCCACGTCTTGCATTCGGGACAGGCAATCATTTCATCCTGCCGGTCATAACGTCGCACATCCGGGTCATTATTTTGTTGTCTCATGCAGCAAATTATAAGCTGCAATGAATGCAGTTTAAGAGTTGCCCGCGCGTTTAAACCAATCCAGTTAAAGTGCCCGTTGCATCCTGAAACTTGTCGCTTTCAACGCCCATCTTTTGCGCTAAGGTAACAAGAACATTGGAAAGCGGCGGGTGATTGGCTGTATCAAAGGCCAGATGCTGACCGTGTTTCAATCCGAAACTTTTGCCGCCCGCGACGAGAAGCGGCAGGTTTTTTGGCGAATGCTCGCCGGTTTCACCAGAGTTCATGCCGCTGCCGTAAAGAATCATGGTGTTATCCAGCATTGAGCCGCCGGCTTCTTCGGTCGATTTCAAGAATGACATAAAGCGCGCCAGGCGTTCGACGTGGAATTTATCAATGTTTGCTAACTTGTCCAGATTGCCTTTATCGCCGCCGTGATGCGAAAGCTCATGATGATTCTCGCCTCCACCGCCATAACCGCCGGCTTCACGCGACCACTCAAAGGTAATAACCCGCGTGGTATCGGTCACAAACGAGAGATAACTAATTTCCAGCATTACATCCAGCCACATCGGGCGGTCGTGACCATTGCCCGGCTGGCTATTCAATTGAAGATTCGCCGGGTCAATCTTGGGCTTGGGCACATCCACCCACGAAACCAACCGTCCAACGCGCTGTTCGGTTTGGCGAACGCTACCCAGATACTCATCGAGCTTTTGCTGATCGGTTTTGCCCAATTGCTTGTTCAGCGATTTAGCATCATCTAAAACACTATCAAGAATGCTTTTCTTTTCGGCATAGCGCCGCAAAGTCGCCTCGCGGTCGGCAGCATTTTCCGGCACGAATAATCGCTCGAAAAGGCGCTGTGGCGAGTTTTCCGAAGGCAACGGCGTGCCACTGCGATCAAAACTCAGTGTGTGCGAGTGGCCTGCCGAGCCGGTGCCCGATGAATCGGCCAGTTGCAGCGAGGCAAAACGAGTTTGCTTGCCGTGCTTTTCCGCAATGATCTGGTCAATCGAAATGCTGTTAGAATAATCCGCCCCCGGCACAGCTTTCAAATCAGCACCGGTTAGCCAGGTATCGGCGCCGCTATGCCCACCCTGCGAATGCGGATGGCCAAGGCCGCTGAGAATTGAAAACTCATCGCGCAATTTAGCCAATGGCTCTAAGGTCGGCGACAAAGCATAGCCGACGCCTTTCTCTTTGGGCAGCCAATGAAAGATATTTTTGCCATTGGGCACATAGCAGCAAATCAGGCGCGGCTGCTTGGCCAAAGACTTCGCCAGCGGCTTGTATTGTGAGGGCGCCGCGAACGCATTTTCGGGCAGCATGGCTTCCAAAACGGGCAGCGCAATGGCCGCGCCCAAACCGCGCAACATTGTGCGGCGCGAAATCGCTTGGCGAAGAAGTGGTGTCATAGTATTTCTCTTTGTATTCTGTGCCTGAACTATTTTGTGCGAAACGCTTGCGAGCCGACGATGAAACGAATCAAGGAGCGCAAGGTTGTGCCGTTCTTTTTCATATGGGCGGCACTGGCTTTGACTTCGGGCGCATCGGCTAAGCCCAATTCGCGGCCTAAGGCGTAGGTGTAAACACGGTTGGAAAGCGCGGTCAAAAAGAGGTCTTCCTTCTTTAAAAGTTCCTCCTGCAATCCGCGCACACCGACGAATTGGGTGCCATCCGGCATCGTGGCGCTGGCATCAATCTTCGGGTCGTTGCGGTCAATGCGGCCTTTGTAGCCGTGCCCTTCTTGTTCGCGCCATTCACCGGCGGCGTTGAAATTTTCC
>DASWNL010000337.1:0-11573 GCA_036399215.1 Abditibacteriaceae bacterium | reverse complement strand
TGATGGCCGCCGGTGTGGCAATTTTGCCCAATGCGGCAATCGCCGCATTGGCAATCGCTGTATCGGGATTACCAAGGAATCCTTTTAAAACCGGCACGGCCATTGAGTCGCGGCGTTCACCGACGGAGGTAATAACGCCAGCCAGCGCCTTGCCTTTGGTCGTTGCCAAGGCGCCGCGCAGGGCTTGCGCTGCCGCCGGATCGGTATTGCCTTCTAAAGCATAACGCGCTACGTCGTTGAGTTTTTCATCGCCCAGCCACTTTGCTAAAACCGGAACCGACCGACCGCTGCCGACTTTCCATAACATCTTGCCGATTTCTTGTTGCGCGGCGAAGGTTGTGGCCGGGTCTTGGGCAACAGCCAGCAGTTTAGTTTCGATTTCGCCTTGCGTGGCCATGTCCGCGCCACGAATCAGGGCATTGATAGTTTCAACCGGCTTGCGATTTTGGAAATCGTAGGTTTTTAATTCTTGAAACGGCGCGTCGTCAATTGCGAAAACGGGGAGTGACAAGGCCAAAAGTGTCAGAAGAGATTTAAGTTTCATAAGGATGAAATTCGCGTTCGCTTTCCAAAATTAAAGGTGCCAGGGTGCGCGTTGCGGCTTGCCAAGCATACGGCTGGCTGCGGCATCGCCGATGATCTCTTGTGTATCGGGATTCCAGCGAATCTTACGGCCCAGCAGCATAGCGATTTGGCCTAAGTGACCGATAGAAGCCGAGCGATGCGCCGCCGAGGCTGGTGTGATGGTGGTCTGGCGGCTTTTGACACAATCGAGAAAATTACGGTGATGGCCGGGCGTGCGGTAAAGCTGAATCTCTTCGGGGCCGATTTTCTCTTGCAAAAGACTTTTCGGGTTAGCGTCTAAGCCGCCGCGATCTACCCACACCCAACGACCATCTTCACCAATCCACTTGGTGCCGCCGCGAATGCCTTTGTTACCGCCGTTGGCGACGTGCATTTCAGTGCCGTTTTTGTATTTGGCGATGTAATAGTATTCCGTGGGCGCATCCCAGATACCGGAATCGGGAAACTTGGCCGAACCTTCTACTTCAACCGGGCCGGTGTCATCCCAACCCATGCCCCAATGCGCAATGTCGCCGTGATGGCCTATCCAGTCCATCATCTGACCGCCGCCATAATTGAGTTGCCAGCGCCAGTTCCAGTGCGCGCGCTTATCGGAGTAAGGTGTCCAGGGTGAAGGGCCAACCCAGAAATCGTAATCGAGGTGAGGTGGCGGTTCAGAGAAATTAACTGGCCCGGAGCCGCTGCCCGTAGGCAAACCGACTTCAATTTTTACGACTTTGCCAATGCGACCGTTGCGCACCAATTCGCAGGCAAAACGAAAATCGCGCTGCGAACGCTGCCAGCTTCCGGTTTGCCAGATGCGCCCATATTTTTGCACGGCGTCCACCATGGCGATGCCTTCAGCTAAGGTGTGCGAAATCGGCTTTTCGCCGTAAATATCCATGCCCGCTTTAGCCGCCATAATAGCCGGGATGGCGTGCCAGTGATCGGGAGTGGCAAGAGAAATTGCATCAATATCGGTGCGAGCTAAAAGCTCGCGGAAATCGGTATAAGCCGCGCAATCAGTGTTGCCATAGCGCCCATCTACTTTGTTTTTGGCATCGCGTAAATGGTTTTTATCCACATCACAGACGGCTAAGACGCGCACATCGGATTGGCCCAAAAAGTTGTCCATGTTGCCCTGTCCCATGCCACCGGTGCCGATACAGCCCATTGTGATTTTGTTGCTGGGGGCATTTTGCGCGTTAGCAGTGCGCATCCAGGTAATACCTGCAAAAGGCGAAGCCGCTACGGAAGCGGACGCCACTGTAGCACCGGTTACAAACCGCCGGCGCGATATACGATTATTTGTCATCAGTTCTCCTGCAAAAGGGATGGCTATAGTTTGCGAAAGTGAGTCCTAAAAACCAATGCAAAATTGCAAAAACTTCTGGCAAAATACAAAGGCACCAAACGATTGAATCACTTGGTGCCTTTGTATTTTTTACAACTCTCAATCAGTGCGTGTAAACTTCGCGTCTTCGGCTTCGGTGGGAATTGTTAGAGATTGGCCCTGTTGACTGGACTTTTCTGCCGTTTCCAAAATGGCAATCACGCGACGCGCTTGTTCGGGCTTGACTTTGAGTTCGCCACCGCGCAAAAGATGGTCGGCGATGTTGGCGTAATAAGTTTTCCACTCGCTGCTGCCGCTATAGGGCACTTTTAAGGTGGCCCCATAACCTTCACTCTTAAAGTCGCCGGTCACTTCAAAATGACCACCTTTATCAACGGCGGCGCCTTTGGTGCCCAAAACCCACCAACGCGGCTTGCCAGCGTAAGCGATGCTCGACATAGTAACGTTCGCCACGCAGCCATTCTCAAAACGAATTAGGGCTTGCACTTGGTCTTCGTTAGTCACATCGTGCCAGACGCGCTTGTGGAAATAGCCTGTCACATCAGCAATCGGGCTATGAATGAGGCCAAGCAGCCAATCTAAGTAATGCGCGCCCCAGTCGTAAAAATAGCCACCGGAAATCGCTTTCACGCTACGCCACCAGTTAGGGTTTTGCGCGCCAAAGCCGCCGCCCCACATTTCAACGCTGAATACATCACCGAGCAGTTGTTTTTCAACGACAATTTCACGCAGCGCCCGATAATCGGCGTCCTGGCGGCGGTTATGAAAGACCGACACCATTTTGTTTTTAGCGCGCCCGGCTTCGATCATCGCTGTCGCTTCGTCAACCGTGATGCACATTGGTTTTTCGACGATGACGTGCTTGCCCGCTTCCAAACATTGCAAGGCTACGCCCGCGTGAACATTATGCGGCAACACGATAACCGCTAAATCCACATCCGGCGCGCTTAGCAACTCTTCAACCTGGTTGTAAGTTGTAATTTGCGGAAAATCGTTTTTTGCAACATCTGTGCGGTCGGAAGCCAGGTCACAAACGGCAGTTAACTCAAGTCCGTCAGTTTCGGTTATGTAATTGGCGTGCGCGCGACCCATGTTAAAGGCGCCGCCATAACCAATCACGCCACAGCGAATGGTAGCAGACATAATCTCCCTTTAGTCGGCAGTCGGCAGTCAGCAGTAAGCCGACGGCAGTATATCCCGCCGTCCGCCTCCCGCTTACTGCCGACTTTTTCAGCCCCACATATTGTTTTTGTCTTCGGGCAAGTGATCCGTTACGGTGCGGCCAATGCGCTCGATTTCGGCTAAATCTTCGGCTGAAATTTGCAGGCCTGAAGCGGGGACGTTACCCAGCACCTGTTCGGCGTTGCGCGCGCCGACAATGGCCGAGGTAATGCCCGGTTGGGCCAGAACCCAGGCGATAGCAAGCTGCCCTGTTGTGGCATTATATTTTTCGGCGATGGGTTTCAGTGTGTCCACGGCTTGCAAAGCGCGGTCGTAATGCTCGCCTTGAAACAGGGCATTGCCGGCGCGGTTATCACCTTCGCCCGGCTTGTTGTCTTTGTTGAACTTACCGGTAAGCAAGCCCTGCGCGATGCTCGAATAAGAAATGATGCCGATGTTGTTCTCCTGGCACACCTTAAAAGTGCCATCGAATTCAAAGGGCCGGAAGAAAAGCGAGTAGGGTGGCTGCAAGGAATCTATACGACCCAGTTTCAACGTTTGCTGAATCAAATCGGCATCGAAGTTCGAGACACCCAGAGCGCGAAACTTGCCTTGCTCTTGCAGTTTCATTAGCTCGCCCATAGTGTCTTCCAGAGGCACTACATCGCTGCCCCAACTGCCGGACGGCCAGTGAATTTGATACAGATCAACATGGTCGGTTTTTAAACGCTTTAAGCTGGCTTCCAGGGCTGGCGCGACCTTTTCTTTAGCCATACTCCACGCGCCCAGTTTGGTGGCGATAAGAATCTGGTCGCGCACATCACCCAGAGCTTGCCCTACAATCTCTTCGCTGTGCCCGCCGCCGTAAACCTCAGCGGTATCGAAGAAGTTGATGCCCGCATCATAAGCGGCGCGCAAAGCGGCAACGGAATCGTCATCTGTGACATTGCTCCACTGCGCTTTGCCGGCCTGCCAGCAACCCATCGTTAAAGTCGTAACTTCTAAGCCCGATTGTCCCAACTGTCGTTTTTGCATAAGGTTTCTCCTAAAATTCGCCTGCCATCATGCAGATGAGAGGCCGAAATTTAATCTGAAAATGCGCTATCTGTCGGAACAGGATTGGGCACATTTTTCAAGCGGTAAAGCACATAAAACGCTACGGCGATTTGCCAAATAAGCAGTAGACCTAAGAACAACATGGAAGTCCATGCTTGGCTCAATTCATAATAGCCACAGTCCCCACCCCAACCTCTAAAATGCCACCCCGAATTATAAAAATAAAAGAAGGGAAAGATAAGCCCAAAATGTAAACCGAATTTGCGCCAACCTGAACACCTTATTTTTAAATACGCAATGCCCATTGCCAAAATGGTGCTAACATGTCCATAACCACGCCCCATATAAGCAACAATCATCATTTCTTCCGCAGCACCGGAGCCACTACAAGCACAAACTTGGTGTGGTGCTGTAATTTCCATATAAGACAACAGAATCAAGCATAGTCTTATTCTTATGGACATGGCTTAATTCTAACTTGCTTTGATGCGCTTCATTACACTTACCCAAGTTCTATGACCGATTTTCAATCACTTTTGCAAACACATTTTGGTTTCGACGATTTTCGTCCCGGACAGCGTGCAGTTTTAGAAGCACTGGAGACACAGAAAGCCGCTTTAGCGGTTTTTCCAACCGGTGCGGGCAAGTCGTTGTGCTATCAATTGCCGGCCTTGGCTTTCGATGGTTTAACCCTGGTAGTTTCGCCCCTTATCGCTTTGATGAAAGACCAGATTGATTTCTTGCAAAGTAAAGGCATTGCGGCGGCACGACTGGATTCGACACTATCCAGCGAAGAAGCTTTTCAAGTGCAAGACCAGGCGCGCAACGGGCAGTTGAAACTGCTTTATGTCGCGCCCGAACGCTTCAACAATGAGCGATTTTTGAGTCTGCTCGAACGCACGCCGATTGCCTTGTTTGCTGTGGACGAAGCGCATTGCATTTCCGAATGGGGCCATAACTTCCGGCCCGATTACATGAAGCTCGCGGAAGCCGCGCAAACCTGCAAAGCGCAGCGCGTTTTAGCCCTGACCGCGACGGCTACGCCCCATGTTGTTGAAGAAATCTGCGCCGGTTTTGGCATTCCACGCCAGAGCGCCATTATCACGGGCTTTTACCGGGAGAACCTTAGCCTTTGCACGACCCCGGTGCCCGCTCCGGCGCGAGACGCCTTGCTCTTAAAAAGATTGAGTTCACGCCCGCCGGGGCCGACGATTGTTTATGTGACGTTGCAGCGCACAGCCGAAATCATCGCGCAGTTTTTGGAAAGCCAAGGACTACCGGCTCGGCCTTATCACGCCGGCATGGATAGCGAAAGCCGCGCGCAAACCCAGGAATGGTGGATGGCGGGTGACGATCGCATTGTAGTAGCGACAATCGCTTTCGGCATGGGCATAGACAAAGCCAACGTGCGCTACGTTTATCACTACAACCTGCCCAAAAGTCTGGAAAGTTACTCACAAGAAATAGGCCGCGCCGGACGCGATAATCAAAAATCTATTGTTGAATTATTCGCCTGTCGCGATGATGTGCCAACCCTCGAAAACTTCGCTTATGGCGACACGCCCGAACGTGATGCCTTGAAAAAGTTGGTTGAAGAGATTTTAAATCTGGGGCAGGAGTTTGCCCTTGACCAAAACGAATTATCAACGCGCCTCGATATTCGCCCCTTAGTTTTAAGAACGGCGTTAACTTACTTAGAGCTGTTCGGCGTTTTAAAACAGGGCACACCGTTTTATGCGGGCTATGCTTACAAATTTTCAGTGCCGCCCGATGAGATTCTTCAGCAGTTTTCGGGTGAACCGGGTCAGTTTGTGCAAAGCATTTTCGAGGCATCCAGGCAAGCCAAGATTTGGAATCGCCTTAATCCTGACGAAGCTGCTGAAACTCTGAGCGCGCCACGCAAGCGCATTGTTCGCGCGCTGGAAGTTCTGCATGAACGAGAACTGATTCATCTCACTTCCAGCGATGTAAGGCAGCGTTACATTCGCCTGCGCGAGAATGAAAACATCGAAGAGTTGGTCAATGAATTATCGCGCCGTTTCGATCATCGCGAAGCGCGTGAGATTGAACGATTGGGACAAGTTCTGGAATTGATTGAACTCGATTCTTGCCAGACCAACTTCTTAGTTAGTTATTTTGGAGAAGAGCGCGAGTCGCCCTGCGGTCATTGCTCTTTTTGTCGAACCGGGCAAGAAGTATTCATGCCCGACGAAGAAGAGTTACCACCCTTACCGGATAATTTGAATCTTCAAGAATGGGCTACGCTTTGCGGGGATAACCCGGAGGCGCTTGGCTTATCACGCCAGAAGGCGCGCTTTTTGTGTGGACTTTCCAGCCCGGCATTAAGCAAGGCAAAGCTGCCGCGCCACGCTTTATTCGGCATCTGGCATAAGCGCCCGTTTGCTGATGTTTTGGAATGGGTAACAATGGGCAATCATTAAACTGATTGTCTTATGTTTACGCCTTCAGGCAATTTCAGATTGGTGCCACTCGGATTGGTGCGACGCCGCTTTTCTTTTCAAATGCGGCGCGCGAAATTGCGCATGGGTGCGGCGTTGCGGCACTGGGCTTTGCCCGAATGGAATCCTTTTTTAGCGCATGAACTGCGGCGCTCGCTGCGCCATAAAAGCGGGCCGTTTTTCGTGTTGTGGCCGTTGCTTTTTACCGGTTTCCTTTTAGCTTTAGCGGCGCGCTTTCGTGATGGATTAGCCAGTGAGGCTCTTCAATTTGCCGCTGCTGAAGAGATTCCTCTTTCTTTAGCCGAACACGCTTTAAGCGGAAACACCATCAGCTTTATGGCCCTTAGCGCGACGGGAGTTTGCGGTTATGCTGCTTTGCTCCATGCCAAACGCGCCGCACAAATTTTCGTGCGCGAAAAAGCCTCCGGCACTTTTCCGCAACTGCTTTTGCTGCCATTGGCCGAAACCCGGCTGGCCTTTTTAACCAGTGCGCCCGGTGCGGCTTCGGCTCTGGCCTTATGGTCTTTGCTAATGCCGTTATGGCTTTTAGCATTAGCTACGAATCAGTGGTCGTGGCGCGAATTCCTGGGTTTGCCGGTGCTGCTTTTAGCCCTTACCATGAGACCACCCGAATGGACGCCAACGGGTGAGGAGTTTGTGTTTGATTCTGCACAAAACAACCTCGACGAAGATGAAGAGGTTAAGGATGAAACAGAAAAAGAATTAGAGGAAAACCCCACAGCAAAAACGCAAGAAACACCGGAAAACGATAAAAAAAGCCGGGGTGAAATCAATAAATTCGAGGATGATATTGATGATCCCGGCGACGATAATTATGGCGATTATGTGCCTGACCCGCGCTACCAACGCTTATTCAAATTCGATCCCGCCGGCACTATTACTTTGCTCATTGTCTGGCAGATGGCCTTGTTCTGGGCGCGCTATGCCGGCTTCAAAACACCACCTTCGGTTTTTAATTATTTATTGCCGTTGTGGCGCGAATTTTTGCCTTCAGAAGTATGGAAATTGGTGCCTTCCCTCCTGTTTTCGTGGCCGCTTTTCCTCATTCACCTGTTGGTCACTCCTGTCCCATTTTTCTCTGTGGCTTTACCGCCGGGCCTGTGGCTTTTGCCGCGCCTTGTCATGGGACGCTGTGCAGCTTTTTCGGTTTTTCGCTTGAGTTATTTAGGCCAGTGTTCTTTGCAGCAACGCCGCTGGGGTCGTGGCTGGCTCTTGCTTAAGCGGGGGCAAGCCTATTTATTCTGGTTTTTCGGCGCCGGGTTTTTATGGCCCTGGTTAGTGCATAAAGGCGCCTTAGCGGCGCTGTTACCGAACGCGCCAATTAATGCTTCCTGGGCACGCGCTGGATTGTGGACGGCATTGCTCATAATTACTACATGGGTGATAAGTTCGCGCTTCCATAGCGTTTTGGAAATGCCTTTCAAAAAGCAGAACCAGCGCACGACGCGCGCGAATTTAGCGCGTTGGCGACGCGCCTGGCGTCAAAACCACAAACTCATTTCCTGGCCCATTGCGATTTATTTTGTGCTCTGCTGGTTGGGCGGCACCAGTGGCCTGGATACCATCTGGCGTTCGCGTTTGGTGCCCACACTTTTGGTAATGGCCGCTTATCTCACAGCGGATTTCAGCACTCTTATTTTGAAGAATGCTTTACCTGAAAACCGGCGCAATATTTTGGCATGGCTACGCTTTGGGTGGTTCTGGGGCTTGTTATGGGAGGCTGTTTTTCGCATCGGCTATGCTCATTACTCGGCGACGTCTTTTGATTTAAATGATGCGCCGCATCTCCTGTTGTCGCCCTTTGTTTCCTTGCTCGCATTGCTGAGCAGTGACGTTTTCTTACCCTTGCAAGGCGCCCTCTGGCAATTGGGTTTGTCTTTGTTTATCTTCGCGGCAACGGCATTGCTAACGTTTCAATCGAAAGTCACAATTGAACCACAGGCCGTTGTTAAACCAGGTGAAGAAATGACCGCCGAACAGGCCGCTTTATGGGGTCAACTAAAAACTTTATGGCGAATTATCTGGTTTGTGCCCGGTTGGATTTTGCGCATTCTCTTGTGGCCAATTAAAACATTCTTTGTTGGCCTATATCATTTACTCATACGCATCAAAAATGCGATACATCCTTTTCTGAACCGGCAGGCCAATGCATTGTGGCAGTGGATGGAAAGCTTCGATAACCCGATTCTGCGACGCGCTTCCAAAACTATCAAAGTCGATGAGTTAGCAATCAATTGGCTGGGTTACCTGTGCCTGCAAGGCTTGATTTTAGCGATTTTATTAGGTCTGGCCCTGATAAGACCAGTTTCCCTTTTGTTCTATGGCGGCAACACAGAATTTAACCGTCAGGCGGCCCTGGCAATGCTGCATTGGCGCAGTTGGGGCGATATTGTTTTTGGAGCTGTAATGGTTATTGGGCTAATCGTCAATATAGCCGCGCTTTCCTCGCAAACTAAAGCCTTCGATAAGGAGCGTGCTAATGGTGCAATGGTGTTCTTATTCTTAACACCGTTAACCGAAATCCAAATCATCGGCGGTTATATGGGAGCGGCGTTTTTGCCGGGCGCCTGGCTGCATAGTGCGCTTTACCCTTTCATTCTGTTAGCGGCTATGCTGGAAATGATGGCTGGGCGCTTTACCTTGCTGCCTCTGTTGTTGCTGCTAAGCGTTCTATTGCATGTGCTCCTGGTGTGGAGCGCGGTGCTTTCAATTTGGGCAGGTGTGCGGGCCAAAAGTGCGGGTGAGGGCGGCGTTTGGGCCTTGTTTTGTGGTGCTGTGCCACAGGCCTGTTTGATTATTATGCTATTATTTGTGCTTTCAAGAATACAGGGATTTTTGGCCCTTGGTGCGACATCCTTTGCCATTATGCTTAGCGCGTTTGCCACTCATTTTTTCTGGAATGATGCCTTGCGGCGTTTGCACCGCGAACGCTTCGGCGATATTTCTTTGCAGGGCACAATCGCGAATTGATATACCGGCTACTCAACGCGTCAATAGCGCCGCGCCAACAACGGCATCGTGCATCGGTGCAATGAATTCGATTTCGCCCATCGCTTTGTGTAACGCGTTCTCATAAGCAGCGCGCACCGGCGTATCATTGGAAAGCAGACCGCCAACCGGCGCCACGCGATTGATTTTCAGCGGGCGCAAAACAGATAAAGTGGTCTTCGCCAGTTCTTCTCCCGCACGTTGTAAAATATCACACGCAATTGCATCTTGTGCCTCGGCAGCCTGCAAAACTAAGGGGAACAAGGCGGCGATGCGGTCTTTTTTGAAGTCATCGGCGTAAACGATTTCAATCATCTCGAAAACGTCTTTAGCACCTAATTGCGCAAAAACAGACTTTTGCAAAAGGGTAGATGGCCCACTGCCATCATAGGCGGCGCAGGCGGCGCGCAAGGCTTGCTCGCCACACCAGTAACCACTACCTCTGTCTCCCAAAAGCGGCCCTAAACCATCGGCGCGGCGGCGTTCACCAAGGGCATTGACACCGAAACAGTTGGTGCCGGTGCCAGCAATGCAAATCGCGCCTGCGCCACCCGCAAAAGCGCCTGCCTGAGCCGCTGCGGCATCTTCATCTACGACGATTTGCGTTGTGCCGACCCGTAGCAATAATAATTCGCGTTGAGTTGTTTTATCGCTGTCGCTACACGCACCGGCCAAACCCAAACCCCAACTCTGAACATCATTTATACCTACGCCGGCGCTCTGTATTGCAGCGTTCACGGCGGCGACGATATTCTCAACAGCGGCCTTTTCACCTGCCGAATAAAAGTTACCGGGGCCACTTTCGCCGCGTCCCAGCACTTGCAAATTCTCATCAATCAGGACGGCGCGTGTCGTGGTGCCGCCGCCATCTACACCAATGCGAAGCATGATTTCCCTTTCAATGTCGCTTAAGGTTTATCTGCAAATTGTCGCCAGCGCAGAATCCGCATCGGTTGTGAAAACCAAGCATTCTTTGAGGGCGCTTTAACTTGAATCACTTTGTCGCCAACAAGCGCATTGGGGTCGGCTTCAATCCAGGTTTTGTCACCAAGATAGGCTAAGCAATGCGCCCCACCTTCTGTTACCGCAATATCTCCCGGCTGCAAACGTGAGTAATCAACAGAATTCAAACTGGGCGTTGAAAAAAGTATTTTCGTCCAACCTCTATATTCATTGCCAAGCGCTTGCGCCGAGCTATCGTGCCACCAAATTTCAAAAGCGCGGCGCAGCAAACGCGGATTCGTCGTGAGCAAACCGTGCTTCCAATTCGCATCTATTAAGGCTGCGCGCAACAGGCCGGAGCAATCAATACCACGATGATTTTCGCCGCCCCAAACATAAGGGGTGTTAGTGTATGCACGCAACGCGTTCACATAGTCTTGTTGCATCTGCCGAGCATTCACATTGCGTCCGGGCGCCAGAAAAGCGGCAAGGAAAAGCAGCACCAAGACAACACAGAATCCGCGCATCGCACGCACTTTCCAAAACAGACAGAGCGCACCAATACCAATGAGCAGAAGCGTAACCAGCAAACCTAAGCGTGAATAAGCATCCCGAATCGGATACCAATGCAGCGCCGCCAAAAGCGGCCACAGCAAAAGCCAAGAGACAAGCGCCCACCTGCGCCACTTTGCCGGTCGTTTTATCGGTTCATTCATCTTAAAATGAAAAGCCATGAATAAGATTTTGGTGCTTTTCGATTCGGCGACGGGCCACACGCGCCGCATGGCGGAGCTGGTAGCCGAAGGCGCACAGACCATTAGAGAAACCGAAGTGCGCTTGCGTTCGATTGAAGAAGCCACGCCGGACGACATCTACTGGTGCGATGGCTTAGCCGTTGGCAGCCCGACTAACATGGGCATTTTGTCGTGGAAGATGAAGCGCTTTTGGGACGAAGATATGGCGCCTCACTGGATGAAAGTGGACGGAAAAATCGCCTGCGCATTTTCCTCATCCGGCGGCTGGGGCGG
>DASWNL010000336.1:0-3081 GCA_036399215.1 Abditibacteriaceae bacterium | reverse complement strand
ATGCCACGCGCGGCGATGTCGGTGGCGACGAGAATGCGATATGTGCCGTTTTTGAAGCCGTCCAGAGCAGCGCGACGCTGGGTGAGGGTGCGGTCGGCATGGATTTCAGACGCTTTGTGGCCGAGATTGCGAATGTGGCGCGCCACGCGATTAGCGCGTGAGCGAGTGCGGGCGAAAACCAGAATCGTGCCGTGGTATTGGCGCAGCAGTTCTTGCAACAGGTCGTTTTTGGCATCCTGTGCGACGACGAAAAGCTCGTGAGTGACTTGCTCGGCACCGGTTCCAGCGCGGGCGACTTCGACGCGCACTGGTTCAGCCATGTAATCTTGCGCAATTTGCGTGATGGCTTCGGGCATCGTCGCCGAAAAGAGCATGGTCTGGCGCTCATCAGGCACGCCACGCAGGATTTGCTTAATCTGCGGCAAGAAGCCCATATCAAGCATACGGTCAGCCTCGTCCAAAACCAGCGTATCCACAGCGCGCAGGTCAACAAAGCGATTTTGCAAGTGGTCAATCAGGCGGCCCGGCGTAGCGACGATAATATCGGGGTCAGCGCGCAGTTGCGACTGCTGCGGCTTCATCGGCGCGCCGCCAATGAGAACAGCGGTGCGCAATTTGAAAGGAGCGCCGATTTTTTGCAGGGTTTCGTCCACCTGAAGCGCCAATTCCCTTGTCGGTAGCAAAATCAGGCCGCGTCCACGATGGCGCACAGTTAAAAAGCGTTGCAGCATCGGAATGCCGAAAGCCAGCGTTTTGCCGGTTCCGGTTTGCGCAATACCGATGATGTCGCGGTCTTCGAGGCCAAGCGGAATGGCTTCTTGTTGAATCGGGGTCGGAACCGTGTATTTTAAACGGTCGAGGTGGTTGAGAATCTGCGGCGCGATGCCGAGATGGTGAAACGACGGTGTATCTGAATCGAGTTTTTTCTGCATGAATCCATTGACCCGAAGCAATACCAGGTCAGTGGAAGATTGATGTCCAAAGCGGGAGTTCGAGTCCTTCGCCCTTTAAAAATCGAATGGGCGGGAAATTATGTGGGGACGATAAACGTCCGTATAAACGACAAAACAAAGCCTCTTACGAAGCCGCATTGCTTCCTAAGAGGCTTTGCCGGAGGCCATAGCGAGGGAGGGATTTGAACCCCCGACACATGGCTTATGAAGCCATTGCTCTAACCCCTGAGCTACCCCGCCCTTCTAAAATTGAGAATTTAAAATCGAGAATGAAGAAAAGCAAGCAGTTCTTCTCAATTCTACATTCATAATTCTCAATTGTTTTTAGTCGTCTTGAGACTGACGACGCTTGCGCTTTTTGCGTTTCTGCTTTTTCATCTTGCGCTCTTCGATTTTGCGGCGACGGTCGGAGTGTTCACGACGCAGAGCGTCAGTCATTTCGCCATCGAGCGCTACTAAAGGCGCATGGTCATAAGCGGTTAATCGGGGTAAATCAATAGCCGGCATAAGAGGAGTTCTTCACCTCACGTTCACTTTTATTATCAGTTTCGTCTTGCGACCCCTTTTCAGGGGCCTGTAGAATTATAGCGGTCACTTGAAAAGCTGTCAACGAAAACAAACTCAAAACCTACCCCGGCCCTCCCCTTGGTAAGGAGAGGGAGAAATGAGAACAACATGAAACAACCGATAAGAGTTGCCGTAACGGGCGCCGCCGGACAGATTGGCTATGCGCTTTTGCCCCGCATTGCATCAGGCCAGATGTTTGGGCCGGATACGCCGGTCATTTTGCATCTGATTGAAATTCCTCAGGGCGAAGCCGCCTTGCAGGGCGTGGTCATGGAATTAGAAGACTGCGCTTTTCCCCTGCTTAAAGGTATTGTGCCCACCACTGACCTTAACGAAGGCTTCAAAGGTGTCAACTGGGCGCTTCTCATTGGCAGTGTGCCACGCAAGGAAGGCATGGAGCGCAAGGATTTACTGGGTATCAACGGCAAAATTTTTACTGGCCAGGGCCAGGCTATCGCCCGTAATGCCGCATCTGATGCGCGTATTTTAGTGGTGGGCAACCCCTGCAACACCAATTGCCTCATTGCCATGAATAACGCACGTGATGTGCCGCGTGATCGCTGGTTTGCCATGACACGCTTAGATGAAAACCGCGCTGTGGCGCAATTAGCGCAAAAAGCCAACGTAGATATTACTGCTGTTGACCGTGTAGCGATCTGGGGAAATCATTCTGCGACGCAGTATCCCGATTTCACGAACGCGCGCATTAATGGGAAACCGGTCACGCAAAGCATTTCGCATCGTGCCTGGTTGGAAAATGACTTTATTAAAACCGTTCAGCAGCGCGGTGCGGCCATTATCAAAGCGCGCGGCCTGTCATCGGCGGCTTCGGCGGCCAACGCGATTGTGGGTAGCGTGCATTCGGTGATTAATCCGACCGAAGGCGATAACTGGCACAGTCTGGCGTTATATTCAGATGGCAGTTACGGCATCGAAACGGGCCTGATTTGCTCATTTCCCACACGTAGCAACGGCAGAACCGTCGAAATCGTGCAGAACGTGCCTCTGGATGAGTTCAGCAAGGCCAAAATCGCCGCATCGGTTGCCGAACTGCAAGAAGAAAAAACGATGGTTGCTGAACTGTTGCCATAGCTTTCCCATCCTAAAAGAAGAAAGCCCCTCCACGTTGGAGGGGCTTTCTTTGCTTTTACACCAGGTTTGACAACTTACGGGGTAGTGGCGTTGCCACCAGCGGCGCCGTTAGTGGTTCCTGTTGTGCCTGCGTCTTCTTCTTCGCCACCACCGCAACCGACAACCAGGGCGCTGGCCATCAGGCCACCCAGCACGGCCAACAGGGCGAAACGATTCATCCACTTTTGCATTGCTATCCTCCTTAACATTTTCCAGTTCAGGCCCAGTATAAATGTTGGCCTTAGCGCGTGCAATAAAAATTCCACTTTGCCAACAGATATATAAGCAATTCCAACGATTCTTTGTCCGTCATTAACAGACCGCGCAATTAAAAAGCACGCGCGATTTCCACGCTAAACAGGTTTTGCTTGCTGGTGGGTTCACGCAGAATGAAATTCGGTTGTGAGGTATTCACGCGCATGAACCGCCC
>DASWNL010000335.1:0-3421 GCA_036399215.1 Abditibacteriaceae bacterium | reverse complement strand
AAAGTGCGCAGTGGTAGCCGCTTAAAATAACCGGGCCGGGATGAGCTTCGAGCGCATCGAGCAGTTGCGCATGGTCGGCGTCGTTCATTTCATGCGCGTAGATTTGGCGCTGCCTTGTGTCGTGATGGTAGGGCGGATCCGCGTAAATCAAAACGTCTTTGTCGGCGTGGCGCGCTATCACATCAAGGGCTGCCCGGTTTTCAATCTGGGCATTGAGTAGCCGCGCCGCCGCCAGACGAACCCTATCCGGCAAGCGCTGCCATGTGGGAACGGGTGACTGGTCAGCTAAAAGGCGGCTGCGCCATCCACAGCCGCCTGCGCCGTCAACAGAAGAGCGCCTTTGGCCGATTGTCATCCACATGGTTACAGCCAGGCGCCGTGCCCGTTCAACGCGCGCTTTGAGTGAGTGCCCGCGCGGCTTGCCCAGCTTCTTGCGGCAAAAGTCATATTCGGCGCGTGCCCAGGGCGTGAGAGTTAAGGCCGTGGCAAGCTGCTCTGGGTAGTCACGCACAACCGAAAAGAAATTCACCACTTCGCCGTCGCGGTCGTTGATGATTTCGCAAGATGCGGGCGGCTTTAAAAAGAAGGTTGCGCCGGATCCAAAAAATGGTTCAAGATAGCAGTCGTGTGCGGGAAAGTGCCCGACAATCCACTCCGCGATGCGCCACTTGGAGCCGGGCCACTTGAGGGTTGGGGCTTGAATTGAACTGGTCACGCGAGCACCTGCGCAGCGTTATCATCTTCATCCCGAAGTGGCTTACCGTAGCAATCAGGAAAGGTTGATTTTGAAATAGGGCTTGCCTGGTCTTTTCCTTCGGCAGTAGCCAACTGTGCTTTTAGCTGCGCAATTTCGCCGCAACGGCTACATAGCGAGCGGTTTAGGGCCGTGGCGATGCCAAGGACGGTTTTATAGCGATTCTCCCAGACAGAAGCGGCGCGGCGGCGTTGTTCGCTCTGGCCGCGCAAACCTTCATTGGCCAGGCGCAGTTCACGGTTCTCGGCAGTCAGGCGCCCGTTCTCGGCCCGTGCTTTATGCAACTCCAACTCGGCTTCGCGCAGATGCCTGGCAGTCTGGCTTTCACTGCCCTTTAAGGCGCCCAGTTCACGCGGCGAAATGATTTTGAAGTTGAGAATGTTACGCGGCAAAAAGCGGGACGCTAAAAAGCGCGAGGGAAATAAAGATGTTTTAAAAGTCATGATTGCCTCTTGAAATGAAAAGGGAAAGCAGGGCGCCTCACTGCCCGAAGGAGCTTTCGCTCTGTGAGGCGCCCTGCAGCTTAGGCGGCCCGCCTGACCGGTTCGGCTTCGTTTTTAGCGGTGTAGGGTTCATTGGAGTGCAGCGATGAACCGGCGGCAGGCTGTGAGGGGCCGTTAGGCCATAGGAAACGCCGGGCTTTGATCTCGCTTTTCAGCACAGATGCTTGCGGCGGTGTTAGCTCTTTCCAGCTTCGGACAGGGTAGTAAAGTTGTGTGGCCTCCATGCGGCCCTGCTTAGCCTCATCGCTCATATCCAGGCCAAACTCCTGCGCCGTAATGATCAGCGAAGTGACATGGCCGGGCAGCCTATTGCCTTGTGGTTGGCTGCCTTGTGGTTGGCTGCCTTCGCGCTTTGGCAGGTCAGTGCGCGGCGTGCCCTTCACCATTTCTCTGGCGTGGTTTTTGGCGTCGCCTTTTGTCCACGCGCCTTGAAGCACAGCGCCGCCGGGCCGATAATCGGAAGGATAATCAGTGCTCGTTTTAGTGGGCTTTTCTTCGGGCGCTTTTTCTTTGAAGTTGCAGTTGAGATCATCAGGGCCATTGCCACAAATCCAACCCGCGCCGGACTTGCCGCGAACAAAGCGCGCTTCCACGCCGCAGTGGCAATACATCAAGCCGTTAAGATCAGGGCCGCTTTGCTGCTGTCTGTGTTGGGGCGCAACCTGTTGCACAGGTCTGTGTTGGGGCCGCTGCTGTTGACGCTGGGGTGCTCTTTGCGGGCGTGGTGCCTGCTCGAAGTCGCCTTCCTCTTCCCCGGCTTCAAAGCGGCTCCCGGTAGCATCCAAAACGGCATCTACAAAGGCGCGCTTTTTTGCCATTTTGAGAATGGTGTTCGCCACATTGGCCGCGTCCTGATTCTTATAGCGACGCTCTTTGGAGTTGCAGCAGCCGATACCTTCGCCAATCACATCGCCGCTTTTTTTGGAGGTCAGAGTAACCTTGACTTCATAAGCGACAAAGGCATCCTTGCCAGAGGCATCCTTGCCCCAGTTCATCTCGCGGCTTAAAACTTCAATGCAGGGAGCCGCGCCCAGGAACACGCACAGCTTTTGCGCGCCGGTTTTAAAGAGCGCATTTTTGCCATTGGTGCCGGGCACAGGGCCGTAATCAACGCCTTCATTCAAGTGGGCGCGGATGAAGGCTTCCAACTGCGTTTCAAACAGGGTGGCCTGTTCAGCGGTAAAAGCAAAAGGACGGAAGTCGGGCACAGCGGAAAGGTTTTCGGTCATGCGCCCACCTCCACAATCTCTTTTGCGAAGCGCCCCGCCAAAATTGCTAAGCCGCGCTTGGTATATTCGCGGCGAATGCTACGGCGGTGCATTCGGCCCTGGTGCGCAAAGTTCAGGGCCGTCCAGTCTTTTTGAGAAAAAACTTCCACATAACCATGCGGCGTGGCGACGGCACCGCCCCAATACTCGTAGGGTGGCTCCCCTCTTTTTTCGACGCCATTAGCGCTGGTCTGCGTGATTTTCCAACTACTATTTTGAACTTGTTTTTTCACGTTGCCTCCCGCTTATTGCGCAGTCGCGCGCCGATCTGTTCGCTCACCATGCGCCCGGCATCGGTCAGGCAGCGCGCCCATGTCACCAGGTCGCTGCCGGCACTGATAACATGAAGCGCATCAACAACGTCGTGTTCTGGTTCTAAGCCACGCTGGAGGCACGCCTGGTAGAGCGCGTTGGCGTAGGCTTCGCTTTGACCGCGCCATTCAAAGGTGCCAGTGGGGGACTGGCTGCTTTGCGGCGTGGTTTTGGGAGAGGTTTGGAGCATGGTGACACCTCGCTTTCGATTGCTGGTTTATTTACGGCTTCGGCTTCCCGCTGGATGCGCACCTGGTCAAGTTCGGCGGCGCGGGTCAGAAAAACGGCAAGGCGTTGGGGGGAAGGTAGGTCAGCCACTGGACACCGCCTTTTTAAATTCAGCGGCGATTTCAAGGGCTTTTTGCTGGGCCTCTACCAAGCGGCGCACATCGGCCAGTGGCCGCACGCCAGTCATTTGAATGTTGTAAAGAATCTCCCAATCATCCGCGTCGTCGCTAAAGAAAACATTGATATATCCGGCCACTACCGACTTGCCAAAGGGGTAAATCCAAGCTTCGGCAAAGTAGCCCGGTTCGCCGTTTTTCTCAATGATTAATTCGTCGGCTGTTTTTGGAGACATCACG
>DASWNL010000334.1:0-6009 GCA_036399215.1 Abditibacteriaceae bacterium | reverse complement strand
GCGTTATTGAAGTGCCGCGCATGACGGATTCGGAACTGGTGGAAAACATGAGCCAGGATGCCGAGCGTTATATTCCGTTCCCGCCTTCAGAAGTTATCATGGACTTCAAGGCCCTGCGCGAATTGCCGACTGATCCCGACGCGCCCAACATGGAAGTGCTGCTCGCTGCCGCCCAGAGCGAAGTTGTGGACGCGCATATTAATGTTTTGGGAAGTGCCAAACTCGATTCGCGAGCCGTAGATGTCGAACCACTGGCCGTAGCGCGCTCAGTGGCTGACTTGAACGCTTCGCTATCTGACGAGGGCTACATTGATTACTACGATGTCAGCGCTATTATTAATTTAGGCGCGACAGCTACGGAAATCTCGGTTTTGCGCGGTGACCTTTTGGTTTTTACGCGCAGCGTGCCCAAAGGTGGTAATGATTTCACGCAGTCTTTAATTGATCACCTGGCTTTGCCCTGGCACGATGCCGAACGCTTGAAATTGGAAATGGCTGACGCTCTTCCACCTCAGACCACAACCGTTGCCGGCTCATCATCCGACGATTGGAGCGACTTTGGCGTCTTTGACGAACAGGCTCCAGACGGACAAGGCGGGCAAAACTTCGGACAAGCGACCGATTTTGACAATTTCGATACGGCTTTTGAAGCCTTCGATGATGTTTCGGCTACAGCGCCTACCGTTCACGGCTCCACACCGCCGGCGAATGCGCCTCGCACATCCGACCCCTTCGACCCTGATTTTTATCAACAAGGCCCGCAAAATCGTGAACCCGGCGAACAACACGGGCAAAAGGAAAACGAGCCGTTTAATTTCGATTTTGCCGATTTCGCCGCTACTGGTAGCGATGAAAAGGCAGGTGAAACGTCAGCGGCGGCTCCCGCCGCTACTCCTGCCGCCGATGCCGCCACTCCCGACGCGGCTTTCAACTTTTCTTTCGATGACGCAACTCCGGCACCGCCGGTTGTTACACCGCCAACTGTTACACCAGCAAGCGTGCCACCGTCCTTAGTGGACGACGAACCGATTGCAGCCCCATCGCAAGCAAATCAAGCTTCACCCGTCATACCAACTGAGGCTTCCACTGGAGCGGCGCAGGCAGCAGGCGGCGTCTTTTCATTCGATTCGCCCGAAGAGGCTGCTTCCTGGACAGGCACCAACCCGGCCAGCCCTTCACCAGCCACTCCTCCGGCCCCAAAATTAGATTTGCCTGATTTCGACACATTGGTAGCGGAATCTCAGGCCGAACAGGCAGATGGTGTGCAAAGCGCCACTATTGACTCAGCTTACGATTTATCTGAATTCGCCGACATTCAAGCACCAGGGAAAACGACTGCCCCGGCGCCAGCAACCTCTGTCACTCCTGCCGCCGAAGATGATGACTTCGATCTGGATGCTTTGTTTGGCGCTGATGCACCGACAGAGGCAACATCTGACGACTTTAGCGCTTTTGATGTGGGAGCAGCGAGTGCCGCACCCGCTGCCGCAGTTGGTGCCGGGGCAATGGGTGGAGCCAGCGCCCCAAGTGCCGCATCGGATGACTTTGGCTTCGGCATGGGCGGTTTTGAAAACTTCGGGGCGGGTTTGGCAGGCGCCGGTGACACGCCGATGATCGGCATTGACGCAGCCACGGTTTATTCGATTCTCGCGCCGCAGTTGGAAGAATTGATTGCCGAAGTGCGGCGCTCGCTGGAATATCATGCCAGCCGTTATCCTGATGCTGCCGTGCGGCGTATCGTCTTGGTTGGCGGAGGGGCGCGCATGAAAAATTTGGATGCCTATTTTACCCAGGAACTGGGTATTCCGGTGTCAATTGGCAATCCTTTAGCGCGCTTGCCCGTGAAAAGCAGTCAACTACAGCCGGATTACATCGCTATCAATGGCCCAACGCTGTCAGTTGCTCTGGGTTTGGCTTTGCGCGACATGATTTAAATCGGTGATTTAAATCATTAATTGGTGCACTAACTCTGCACTGGCGAGATTGGCTGTTTCACGGCAAACTACGGCGCAACACCGTAAACGCCGACGTAAACGACGACAATAATCCTGCCAGACGTGCTGCAACTGTTCTCAACGGAACGAAGCATTGGGACGAAACGCCTTTTAGGTGATTAGTCAACGCAATTATAAAACACAATATCGCTTGTCATGGCTATTCAAATTGATCTTCTGCCACAATATGTCGGATTGCGCCGCAAAGTGAAATGGGCGGCCATTATCATGACGCTTATTTATGCCATCGCTGGCACAGCGTTTACTCTCGTCTGGCATTCTAAAACATTGGAAGTCAAAACCGCGCAGGCTAATAAAGCCGCGTATGAGGCACCTGCTGCCGAGGCTACAAAGGTCAAGGGTGATGCCGAGGCGAAAGTCACATCGCTAAAAACAATTGAAGACACCGTGACTTTCTTCACTGCCGCTACGCAAACCGGGCCGCGCCGGGCTGTGGTTATAGACATGATGAAAATGTATATCGCTGAGGACTCACTGGTTTCATCGATAGACATTCCCGATGGCAAAAACGTGCGCATCGAGGCTTCCATTAAGAATACCGACGACTATGGCAAGCTGCTGCTAAACATGCGCAAGGGCACGGTCGGCCAAACGCCCGCCCCCGCTACTCCGATAATCTGGGGAAGTCTACCCAAGGGTAGTGGCATTAAAGGTTATCCAGCGCCGCTAATGTCACCACCGCGTCTGGTTCCTTTTGGAGAATTCGTTCCGGTGCAATTTCCTCTTAATGTGGCGCTTGCAACAACTTTGAAGGACGATTTGGTTTTTGATACTCCTGTAGCTCCAGGCGAAGCTGTGGCCGCTGCCGCTGCTGGACAACCAGGGAGCGGAGGCGCTACTAGTTCACCGACAGCAGCCCCTTAAAATTTAACTGCAGGCAGCAAACGGCCAGTTGAAAAGGGAAAACGACAACAACCCCTGCCTTTATAAAGGGCAACAAGCTCATGACCAAAGAAAAGAAATTTAAAATCTGGCTCGGTGTGATTTGGGGGTTAGGCACCCTTTTACTCATTGGCATCGGCGCCGCCTGGGCTATGCTGCTCATGAAGCCGGAGAACGAAAACTTAGCTAAGATAAATGACGAGTTAGCAGCCTTAAAAACCACTGCTCAAGGCTTGGCGGCCGCCAGGCAGGCCCTTGCGGAAGCTGAAGCGCGCGAAGTAAATGTCAACAAGCAACTGGCATTTTTCCGCAATCGCTATCGCTCGTTAGATTACAGAAATTGGAAGCCCGGCGACGCCACTCCGACTAATCTGGCTTATCAGGAAGCCATCTGGCGCGAACAGATGCGGGAATTCAGCTACGATTATGGCCCCCGTCTCATGGGCGAATTGTTAGGTGCGGCTCAATCCAGCGGTGTCACACTCACAGGCTGGAACGATCTAAAAATTGCCGTGCAGGATCCGCCCAAAGGCCCCGAAGATCTTAGTATCCCGCCTAATGGTTTTTACAGGCCGACTGGCGGCGCACTACCAGTCGAGATTGTCGGTAATTTGGATCAAATACAGGCCTTCTTCAAAAAGATTCATCAAGGCCAGATTTTGATGACAGTAGGCAGTTCCTTGAAGTTATCCGGTTCCTCGCCGCGTATCACCGCTACCTTTTCTGTTCAACCTTATCTGGTAGCCAAGGGTGATAATGTGGTGTTGTCCGCCGTTGCGGCGCCGGCCGCAGGAGCAGCAGGTGCTGCGGCCGCCCCGGCCTCAGGTGCCCCGGCTGGTAGCGGCTCTCCGCCTACAAGCACAGGAACGCCTGGTCCCTAATGTCACAGCAAAGTATTAACTTGTGCTAAATGCCGGCTTAGACTTTTAAAAGCATCACGTAGTATTCGGAGTTCAATATGAAATCTTTAAGTGGTGATCAGAAACAAAAACTTTTTATTTTGCTGGGCTTTGTCGGCTTTTTGGTGGTGGCAGGTTACTTTGCGTTAAGTCCTAAAGGCGAAGACGAAACTGCTACATCTGCTCCAACGCTGACGGCATCGGCGCAGACCGCGCCGTCGGCCCCTGCCGCAGCGCCAGCGCGTGCCACTCCCCAAACCGCACCTCAGCCAACGGCAACACCCAAAAAAGTTATAAAAATCGTCACGCCTGTTATCCCGCCTCCGGCACGCGCTTCCTTAGTGCCTTACCGTCCCGACCCTTTTGCACCCGTGCCTCAGCCTACATTTCCCCCGGCCATTTCGCCGACTCCGCTTCCCCCACCCGTGGTTATCCCGGCCCCGGATGGCGTGCGCTTGCCTTCGCCTGCGCCGGCAGGAGCGCCGCCAAGCACAGTTTTGGTTGGTTTACCCAGTCCACGGGTTTCGCGGTATTCGCCCTTGCCTGGGCCGCGTTGGGTCGTAACATCGGCTCCATCACGCGCCGGGGATTCAAGCCTGGCCGGACGTTCTACCAATAAGCGGCTCTCCGGTGTTATCATTGGCGACTCCGTGCGCGCGCTTCTGGAAATTGAAGTTGAAGGTGGCGGCGGCGAAGGTGGCGGAGGTGGCGAAGGCGGCGGAGGTGGCGGTGGTGCTCAGGTCATCACACGTGTCGTCCAACCGGGTGATGAGGTAGATGGCATCAAAATCCTGCGTATTAACCGTGAATTTGAAAATGGCAGACCTGTTACACGCATGTATATTCGTGAGGGAGACCAGGAGCGCTATGTAGACTTGCGCCCCGCCCCTACCCCGCCCACGGGAGGAGGCGAAGGCTTTGAAGGTGGTTCTTCCGGAGGAGGGCGTGGCGGCTTCGGTGGCAGCAGTTCTCCAAGTAGCGGCAGTTCTCCAGGTGGCTTTGGCGGCATTCGTCCTGTTTTTCCAGGGCGAAACCGTGGAGATTGAAGATTTGCCGTATTGGAGTTACTAAAGCGTGGCATAGGAACTGCCGCTTGTGAGTAAGAAAAGCGATTGCTAAACTGTGTCCAGTTTTACTTTTTGTCAAACGTTTGCGTTTTTAAGAGAAATGCAAACTTTAGCAGCCAGGAAAAGTCAAAGAACTCAGCGCGATTTGGAAACAATATCGCACTATGTTCTCGCAATGATTACCTGTCGAGTTGAGAGGAAATTACAATGAATACAAAACAGAAAGGTTTGCGCTTGGGTCAATTTGGACTGTTGCCTGCCCTGACCTTACCAGCGGTGGCCCTGGCTACTTTATGTGCCAGCAGTCTCCCCGCCTTGGCTCAGGCCGCCGCCGAGCCGGCGGATGCAGCGGGCCAACCAGCGGGTCAACTGCGTTTTTTCGTTGATCTTAAAGATGCAACTTTGGCCGACGCCCTGGAAATGGTTTTCAAGGCAGCAGGAAATCCGGCTCACATCATTGATGATTCCGCTAAAAGCGTCAACATCAGCAGCACCACGTTTCCCAATCACGACTGGTCAAGCATTGTGCGTAACCTCACTTCTGCCTACAACTTCAAGTTTTATAAAAACGAAGGCGGCACCTGGGTCGTTGAGCCACGATTCCCTCAACAGTTCATGAATAATATGGGCGGTGAAGGCGGTGAGTTTTCATCCGGTAGTTCAATGGGTGGTTTTGGCAGTCGTGGTG
Source organism: Abditibacteriaceae bacterium (assembly GCA_036399215.1). GTDB lineage: Bacteria > Armatimonadota > Abditibacteriia > Abditibacteriales > Abditibacteriaceae > DASWNL01. Next base: position 458 of record DASWNL010000334.1, on the reverse strand, counting down.
GACGAGGCAGTGGTTCGATGGGCAGTTCGAGTTCAATGATGGGTGGCCCTCCTGGCGGCCAAGGCGGATTTGGCAACCGAGGCGGCTTTGGACGTGGTGGTAGCGGTGCCGCTCCTTTTGGTGGAGGCAATCGTCCAGAGGTCAGAAACTTTGCTAATCCTCAAACATTGCCAGCCTTTGGTGGCAGTGCGGCGTCTTCGGATAGCGGCGAAGAAAAATCCTTTCGCGTTTTAACCGTTAAACATATTCCCGCACGTGGCGTAGCTGCCTTGTTCCAAGATACAGAAGTAATTCCCACAGAGATTTTCGTCATGCCTGCTGGTGCTGGTGGTGGCATGGGCGGCGGCATGGGCGGCGGTATGATGGGCGGCGGTATGGGTGGTTTTGGCCGTTAATATAGATCAGTTAGCAATGTGCTCATTAAGCCTGTCATGGGGTATAGAACTTGTAATTATAAA
>DASWNL010000333.1:0-7427 GCA_036399215.1 Abditibacteriaceae bacterium | reverse complement strand
AACGAGATCATCGCAACAAAGCCGGATAAGCCCCAAAACATCGTCAGGCCATAACTGATTCGTAACCCGATGGCGGCCCTGCTGCTCCAGGCGGAGCAGCAGATGCCAATGGCTGCGCAACAAATCAAAGTCGAGATTTGCAATGCCGCCGCATCGCGCCATCCAGGGCCATTAATGCCGCCAAAGGCGTGACTCAAGGCGATAATGGGCAGTGTTACCAACCAAATCGTCAAGGCAAAAAGCAAAGCGCCGCCCCATTTACCCCCTATAATCTGCCAGGGGCGTAGTGCTGAGATTTGCAAGCCTTCGAGCAGGCCGCGCTCTCGTTCCAGCGCAATGGAAGTGGCCGTTAAAGCCGGCGCCAACATCATGATCAGTAAGGTTTGCAACAGGTGAAGGTTGCCGAATAAATCATGTGCGCGCTGCGCGAGGTTTTGGCCGGAGCTAAAAGGCCGCGCCAAATCAAACAGTGCCCAACCGTTTAAAAGCAAGGCCAGAGCGCCAACCATCCACAACGAACGATTATCGCGCCAGCGTCCCCGCACTTCGCGTTGCAAGATGGGATTTATGATGATGGAAAAGTGTAAAACGGCAACCCCCAACCCCCTTGGTAAGGGGGCTAAAATCAGACGAGACTGGTGAGGTAAACATTTACCTTGCTCTACCAAGTAATACTTTAGCCCCCTTACCAAGGGGGTTGGGGGTTACCGTTCAGTCGCAACCTTTTTTCATTTGCCGCCATAAGCTAAGTAGCAAAAGGCAGCCGAAGCCAAAGAGAAAGGCGCAGCCGAGTGCGGCTTGTGATAACGAGTCTGAACTATGACCTTCAAAAATGCTGGTAAAGCAGCCCAAAGGATGCAAAGGTTCAAGCCAATGCCAACTCCATACATCAGAAAAGAGTGACACGAAAGTTTCGAGTAACCAAATGATAAACCAAATGATAAATGGGGGCGCAATTACTAAAGCGATAAACAATGAGCCGATTGTCCAGGCCGTTGCCGAAGCTGTTTTGCGCGATGACCATGAAATTCTTAAACCCCACGCCGCACTAAACCAGGCTAAAACGAAGATGAAAACAAAAGCCATTATCACTTGCGACCAATGTGTGTTTGGCGAAAACACATTGCCGGATGATTCGCGGAGAAAGGGCAGGACGAAAGGATTCAGAATCAGACTTGCCAGGGGCGCGATAGCAATGGCGCCGATTTGCTTGCCCAAGATGATTTCTAAGGGTGAAAGCAACGAAAGGTGAATGCCTTCCCAGGTGCCGGATTCGCGTTCGCGGGTAAAAGCCCCGGCGCCGATGATGGCGGGCACTAAAAGCGTTACAAACGCGATTCCAAATGTCCATCCGGGAAACATGAATTTGCCGACATCTATCTGCGTCCACGCAAACCATAGCATCAGAATGTAAATCGCCGCCGCTACCAGAATGATTATGCTTTGCCAGAGCAATCCCCACAGGCTGGCGCGGCGGAAGATGAATTTAGCACGCAAGTCGCGCTGCATAATAGGGTTTTCTAAACGGATATGACGCGCTAAAGGCAACTCCCACTGACCTCGTAGCGCACGGGTTTTCAACTTTCGCCCGGTTTTGCTTTCGTGGCGCGCTTGTGCAGTAGTCAGTTCCAAAACATCGGTGCCGGGGCCAATTTCGACCCAGTATTGCTCGTCAAAAGGCCGCTTCACTGGCCCGATGCAAAGCCACAATAATAAGGCGCTGAGCGCGGCTTGCAAAATCCAGCCAAGGAGCCACGGTTCAGTAGAAACTGCCAGAACAGGCGGCATCAGGCCGGGCACGCTTTGCCACCACATCGTCATGGTGAGGCCGGGATTTACTAAGGAGAGAGCCGACAGCAACACTTTCCATTCTGCCGCCAGGCCAGGTATGGAAGCAATCGCTAAGGCGATAGCTGTGCCAAATCCCCACAAAAACACCAGAGCGAATGTGCCGCCGACGGCATGAGAAGCACGGCGACTGCGTGACGAAACCCATAATCCCATGCAGACGCCTAAGAGGATTGCCAGAAAGGTTTGCGTTGTCGCGCCGAAAAACTCGCCCGGTGACACACCGCCTAAGATGAAACACAAAGCGATAATCGGCATCGTGCAGAGAAGCAACAAGCCGGCGAAAGTAAGCGCTGAATAAAGCTTGCCGCGCACAATAGCGCCTGGTGTCAATTGCGAAAGCTGCAAGCCTTCAAGCAAGCCGTGCTCTCGTTCAAAGGCAATTGTTGTTGCTGTTAGAGTAGGGGCTAAGAGCATCCAACCTATGACCTGATAATAAGTCAACTGCTGAAACAAAGCGGCGCCCACTTCGCTGGATTGCTGCTCAATCTTCCTGAACTGCGACCCCTGCAATCCGTAGCGCGCGATGGCGTTGTCGTAGCAGAAATACATGATCAGCGCGAAGATAGCTGCGCCGAAAAAGAGCAGCAAAAATGCGTGATGCCGCCAACGCGCCCGCGATTCACGCGTCAGAATAGGATTCAATTCGATCACAAAAATTCCCTGGTCAAATCACGATTCTAATCACAACTTCAAAACGCGGCGCTCTCTTTTCTCCATCGCTCTGGGACGCAATTGCCCATGCAAAATAAACAGAAAAAAGGCGGCGCTGAACAGCCACAGCCCACAAACAGGCAGCGCATACCAAAACAGGGCAGGATAAGTTGATAGGGAGATGCCATAATTCGGCAGCGATGCACCGGGCACACTCACACCCTGTTTCCAAGAGTATGCACACAGTTGCCAGGTTGCAACGAAGCACGCGAGTGCTGCGGTTAAAGCACTTGCGACGGCGACACCGGATTGGCGGCAAATCCACGAAATCACCAAGCCCAAAGCCGCGCCGCAGCACAACGCCGCTACGCCTAAGATCAGTAAAACCGGCCACAACCTCCATTGAGTTAAGGTGCAGAGCAAAACCAAGGGCAGGAACGGCAAAACATAAAACGCGCCCGCTATGCAAGCCGCGCCCATTTTGCCCATTAAAACTTCGCCGGGAGAAAGCATTGTCATTAGTAGAGGCTGTAACGTGAGTTGCTCACGCTCGCGCACGAAGGATAAAGCACCCAATGCCGCCGCGAGAAGCATGGCGCCTAATATCCACAAAACGCTTAGCAACGGGCCAACTCTCAAAACCAGGCCGTTGAATCCCAACAAAAGCGTAAGGCCAACAGATATGGCCCAGAAATCCCTGCTATAAAAATGCAATTCATTGCCGTGTGTAACGGGGTTGCCTTGTGCTTGGGCAGGAGCTGTTTGCACTCGCCGTCGCAAGCGAACGCGCACTTCGCGCTGCAAGACAGGATTACGAAAGTTTAATTTGCCTGAAATGGTTGTGTCTTTCCAGGTTTGAAGCGTTGGCGTTGCGCGTTCGGCTTGCGCGCCCTGCAAGCGGCGCGAGTTCAGAACGACCGGCGGCAGTGAATCTGGATAAAGGGCGGCCCGATTATAAGATAAGTCTTCTTCGCGTCCTAAGAAGATGCTGTTGATGGTGTCGGTTGGGGAATCGGCGATGGTCTTTTGCAGCGTTGCGGGCGTGTAGACAGATTCCGTTTCGGGTTCGGGCAAGATATTATTCAGCGCATCCGAGGCCACGCCCAAAGCCGCCGCCGCCAGAATGCCTTGATACAACACGCAAATAATCGCGCCCGCTGTAAAAAAGCTTTGCTCAAAGGTTGCCGCCACCAAAACCGGAGGCCAACTGAGTGTCAGAGTAATGAAAAAAGCCGTCAGCAATGAAGCATCGCTACGCCGATGGCACGCCGAAGTGGCCAGCCCCAGACAAGCGCCGGAAAAGGCTGTGCTGCCAAGCAAGGCAAAAGCGATGATGAATTCTGCCGGCGACAGCCCGCCAAGGCTAAAACAAAGCGAAATAATCGGCATCGGCACCAAGAGCAAAAGCGTAATAAACCACAGCGCCGAAATCAATTTGCCGCGCACAATAGCGCCGGAAGAAAGAGATGAAAGCAAAACACCTTGCAACAAGCCACGTTCGCGCTCGCCCGCAATAGAGGGCGCGGTTAAAGCTGCCGGCAACAGCATCCAGATTCCGGCTTGTGCCACCAGGAAGCCACCAAAAAGCCGATGTCCCAATATCTCGCCAGCGCGATTGTTTGTTGAAACCAAGTTGCCCCCGCTGCTTGCCACACTGTTGGCATAGATCACTCCCATAAACGCCGCCAGCACAAGAGCATAAGCCAACAAGATGAGATGAGTAACAGGCCGTCGCCAGCGCCCGCGCAATTCGCGCAGCAGAACCGGGTTCGCCGTGGACGGAAAGAGTTTGGGAAGAATGGAATTCGGCATCGACAAAAAGCATTTTAGCAGTTGGAAGACCCGTAACTAAAAGCCTTTACATCGGCACGAGAGTGGAACTTCGCTAAAATCTCTGCGGAACACAGGCAATTCAAAGATGGAAACGCGCACATTGCGATTACTGGAACTGGATAAAGTTCTGGCGCGCCTCGAAGGGCAAGCGGCCAGTGATTTGGGTCGCGCCCGCATCGCGGCGTTAAAACCTGTTTCGCGTCCCGAAGAAGCGCGTCGGCGCCTGGCCGAAACAACCGAAGCGCGTCGCTTTTTGGATAGCGGCGCGCAACCAATATTCGGTGGCGTGCGCGATGTGAGCGAATTGCTCCAGCGCGCCGCCATTCATGCCGTTCTGGAAGCAGAAGAGCTTTTGCAAGTCGCGCAGTTAGCGCACGCTGCCAGCCGTTTGCGCGAACTAATTCTTAGACACAATGCTGAAGAGTTTCCGCTTTTGCGTGCCCGTGTCGAATGGCTCGCGCCCCAACCTGCTATCGAAAAAGCCATTCTCTCGGCCATTGACGAAACCAGCGGCGAACTTAAAGACGATGCTTCATTGCGCCTTCTCAAAGCGCGGCGCAACATGCGGCAGGCGCAAAACGACGTGCAAGACCGCCTGCGCCGCATGTTATCCGACCCGAATGTGCAACCGGCTTTGCAAGATGCTTTTGTCACCGTGCGCGATGGGCGTTACTGTTTGCCGGTGCGTGCCGACCGTCGCTCACAAGTGCCTGGCATTGTGCATGACCGCAGCAATAGTGGCGCCGCGCTTTTCGTTGAGCCGCAAGCCGTTGTAGAACTCAATAATCGCATCCGTGAATTAATGGGCGAAGAACGGGAAGCGATTTTGGAGATTTTATCGAATCTCTCCAGCCAGGTCGGCGTGGTTCACGAAGATTTAAAAAACTTGCTTGAAGCCGCCGGCGATTTGGATTTTTGGTTTGCCAAGGCGCGTTTGTCTCGCGCCATGAATGCTATTGAAGCATTAATTGATGACGACCCGAAAACGCAGGGACTTTGCTTGCTTCAGGCGCGCCACCCCCTTATTGAAAGCCCGATTGCCAATGATATTTACATAGGTTCCGGGTGTTGGAAATTGGAGGCTGAGGATAGCCCTCCTCTCCCGCCCAGAGGGCACCCGCTTCCCACAGGGAGGGGCGAAATCTCCTCCCCCTCCGGGGGAGGCCGGGTGGGGGAGATGGCGTCAACCTTCGATGTTCTTCTCATCACCGGCCCCAACACCGGCGGCAAAACGGTTGTTTTAAAAACGCTGGGATTGTTGGCTTTGATGTCCGCCTGCGGTTTGCATATTCCGGCAAAAGAAGGCAGCCGGATTGCCATTCCGGGCGCAATTTATGCGGATATTGGCGACGAACAGAGCATTGAGCAATCGCTTTCGACCTTTAGCTCGCATCTCAAGCAAATCGTGCATATTTTAAGGCGCGCAGGGGCGGGAGATTTGGTCTTGCTGGATGAAATCGGCGCTGGCACCGACCCGGACGAAGGCGCGGCTTTAGCCAAAGCGGTTTTGCGCGCTTTAGCGCGGCGCGGAGTGCGTGTTATGGCGACCACGCATTACGGCGAATTAAAACAGTTCGCGCTTAGCGCCGAGCGTTTTAAAAACGCCAGTGTGGAATTCGATGCTAAAACTCTGCGCCCCACTTATCGCCTGCGCATCGGCGTGCCGGGTGCTAGCAATGCCTTAGATATTGCCTCGCGTTTGGGAATGCCGCCCGAATTGGTGCAGCGTGCGCGGCGCTATTTAGGAAAGGCCCGTGCCGAAGCCGAGACCGCTACACAGCGCCTGGAAGAAACGCAGCGCGAACTGGAAGAGCAACGCCTGGCCGCTGCGCATGAACGTGCTGAAGCCGAACGCTTGCGCCGCGATTATGAAAAGCGTTTGGCGAAACTGGAAGCGCGTTTAGATAAAGAGATTGAAGAAGCTCAGCGCGAAGCCGCGCAAACCGTTCGTCAGGCGCAGGACGAAGCCAATGCCATTTTGCGTGAACTGCGAAGTGCCACATCTGGTGGGCGCGAATCGAAACAAACCGAAGACGCGCGCCGCCGCCTCAAAACCATGCGCGAGCGCGTCGAAGCCGAAGCGGATAAAAAGCCGGTGCGCGCGGTTACACCATCGGAAAAACAGATTCTCGATCCGTTTCCTGAAAACGGCGAAACGGTTTTGGTGCGCTCTTTAAATCGCGAAGGCACTTTGCTTTCGCAGCCGCGCCAGAACAAAGTCGAAGTGCGCGTTGGCGCTTTGAAAATGCAGATTCAGGCGCATGACATTGAAAGAACTGACGGGCCAAAGATTACAGCGGGCGGCGTCGCGGCAATTCGTTTATCCAAAGCCATCAACGTGCCGGAAGAGTTGAACCTGATTGGTAAAACGACGGATGAAGCTCTGCCTGAACTGGAAAAGTATTTAGATGACGCCATTCTGGCTGAAGCCGAAGAAGTGCGCATTGTGCATGGCCGGGGCAGCGGCGCTTTGCGTGCTTTAGTGCAGCGCATTTTAAAGAGCACGCGCGCCGTGCGCGAATTCCATCAAGCGCCACCACATTTAGGTGGCGAAGGCGCCACGATTGCTACTTTAAAGTAAATTTAACCCCACCTGCCCTGAGGGCACTCGCCCTTGGTAAGGGGGTTATGTTCTTATGCTTCCGCACGAGTAAAGTGTATCGGAAGCAAAAGCATTTTATCTGTCCAACTAAATAAGAGCATAGCCCCCTTACCAAGGGCGGGTGCCCTCTGGGCAGGTAGGGGTTCCGCGAACGGCGCAACCGTTCTTAATTCAAATGAACAACGATTGGCGGCGCGATAAAACATTTTTAGTTGTCATTTCGCTGGCGACGCTCTTTGCTCTTGCCTATAACTTCGCCATTTTGCTGGGCTTTGGCCCCGACGAGCAGCGACACATCAACTATGTGAAGTTGCTGCTTGAGCAACGCCAGTTGCCGGTTATTTTAAGCGCGCAGCCCTATAGCGAAACGGCGGGCGCACACGCTTTTCACCCGCCGCTTTATTATCTGGTTTTGCTACCGTTCTACGCTCTCTTTCGCGGTTTATCGGGTGAGAGCGAGTGGCACTTACTGCGCTTGGTAAGCCTTGGA
>DASWNL010000332.1:0-4686 GCA_036399215.1 Abditibacteriaceae bacterium | reverse complement strand
GAATTATCTGCTTTAACTTCTAACTCTTAACTCAAAACTCATAACTCTTGAAATGTTAGCTATCATCGGCGGAACAGGCGTGGATTTGCGAGGTGCGGATTCACCTTTACGTGAAGCCCGCGAAGCCCGCGAAGAAATCATAACAACGCAGCATGGCGCGGCGCTCGTTACTTTAGCCCAATTTGAAGGGCGCGAAATTGCTTTTTTGCATCGCCATGCCAACCCCGATAAGAAAACGCAGCATATCTCTCATCACCTGCCGCCTCACCGTGTGAATTACCGCGCCAATATTGCCGCGTTGAAAAAATTAGGTGTAACGGCGATTTTCGCTTCGACGGCAGTTGGCTCGCTACGGCGTGAATGGGCGCCGGGCACGCTGATTTTGCTGGATCAATTCATTGATTGCACCAGCGGGCGCGAAAAAACCTTCTTCGATTTAGGCGCAGTTCATGTGGATGTCACGCATCCCTACTGTCCCGCTTTACGCGAACTCTTAACGCGCACCGCACAAAGACTAAATTACGATTTGCAAGATGGCGGCACTTATTTATGCGCTAATGGCCCGCGTTTCGAGACTCCGGCTGAGATTCGGAGTTTCGCGCTTTGGGGCGCTGATGTAGTAGGCATGACCGGCGTGCCCGAAGCAACTTTAGCGCGCGAAGCCAATATCTCCTACGCGGGCGTTTCGATTGCCACTAATTTCGCCGCCGGCATCTCAACGCAGCCACTCACTCAAGCCGAAGTTATAGAGGCCATGAAAACGGCTTTGCCACGTGTAGTGGAACTTTTCCTTGCTGCTGCTCGTGATTATGCGGACGATGTGGCTTTGCCCTCGCGCAACGCGACAGCGGAATTTAAAACTTCTACGTTTGATCTCGATTCGTTTATTGTTTGACTATTTACAACGCCACAGATTTGTCTTGGCATATTTGTGGCATGGCGTGTGTCCTTGTGTCTATTTGTTTTGCTTGACATCTGGTTTTAAGATCTAAAAATGACTACTTTTAAGCAGTTTTCCCAGCGACTTTCCCTGTTTTCTCTCACTTTGGCCTTGTTTTCAGCGGTGAATGCACAAGGGGCGGTGGTCACGCAGCATAACGACAACGCGCGCACTGGCGCTAATTTACAGGAAACGATTCTTACGCCTGCCAATGTCAACGTGAACAAGTTCGGCAAACTGTTTTCTCGCACCGTTTCACACCGCATTTGGGCGCAGCCGCTTTTTGTGCCCAATGTTGTTGTGCCGAATAAAGGCACCCATAACGTGGTTTATACCATGACGGAAAATGGCGATGTTTATGCCTTTGATGCCGATCATCCGGCACAAAGCACGCCGTTATGGCAGCGCAATTTAGTAGCGGCGGCGCTTGCTTTTGATCCCAGCGTTGGCTCTCCTGCCATTGATTTAGCGTCGAACACCCTCTATGTAACTATTAAATCCATCAACAACGGCATGGCCCAGTTTCATCTGCACGCTCTGGATATTCGCAGCGGCGCCAATAAGCCGGGTAGTCCGGTTCTGGTCAATATCAACGTGCCGGGTAACGGCAAAGGCAGCGTCAATGGCCGCATGATTATGCGCGCGCAATCTCAAAAGCAGCGCCCTGGCCTTTTGATTGCCAACGGTTTTGTGTATCTCAGTTTTGGCGGCTCTGTAGATGAATACGACCCGAACGCGGTTTGGAATGGTTGGGTAGTAGCCTATAACACCAGCACTTTGCAACAGGCAGCCGCGTATTGCGTGTCGCCCGACTCAAACGGTGGCGGCATCTGGCAGGCTAATAACGGCCTGGTTGCGGATGCGCAGGGCAATATCTATTTTTCGACGGGTAACGGCAACAGCGCGCCGAGCAGCTTTTCCGCCGGTTTTGGCGGGCGCGATTACGGCAACTGCATCGTGAAACTCTCACCGGCCAGCGCCGGACTTTCGGTGTTGGATTGGTTTGCACCGTGGAATCAGGATTTTATTGAGCGTGCTGACCAGGACATCGCTTCGTGCGGGCCAATGCTTATGCCGGGCACCGATTTACTGGTCACCGGTGAGAAAATGGGCCGCTTGTTTGTGATGAACCGCAATAATCTGGGCAAATGGCGCCAGACTGACAACAATCAAATCACACAAGAAATTTCTCAGGCGGTGCGCGGCCATTTGCACGGCTCACCGGTTTACTGGCAAGGCCCCAAGGGCAAGCACATTTATGTGTGGAGCGAACACGATTTCGCCAAGGCGTTTAAATTCAACGGCGCAACCTTCGCCCCGGCACCGGCTATGGAAAGCCTGATGCCGGCGCCTCCCGGCATGACCGGCGCCATGCTTTCAGTTTCGGCCAATGGCGCGCAAAACGGTATCGTGTGGGCCAATTTGCCCTGGGAGGGCGATGCCAATAAAGCCGTCGTGCCGGGCGTATTGCGCGCTTTTGATGCTAACGATTTAAGCAAGGAATTGTGGAATTCACATCAGTTGGCTTCACGCGATGATTTCGGTAACTTTGCCAAGTTCGCTTGTGCAACGGTTGCCAACGGTAAAGTTTACGTGCCGACGTTTTCTAATCAGTTGGTGGTTTATGGCCTTTTGCCGATCACTCAAACCAAGCCTGCCGCGCCCGCCAACTTGACTGCAACAGCGGGTCTTTCTCGCGTGCATCTGAACTGGAGCGCGGTAACCGGTGCGACAAGTTACACCGTTAAGCGTGCTACAATCAGCGGCGGGCCTTATGCGACGATTGCCGGCAGTATCATGGGCACCAACTACACAGATACGGCAGTGGTGGATGGCACCAAATACTACTATGTGGTTACGGCTTCCAATACCGGTGGCGAAAGCCTCAATTCAAACCAGGCAACGGCCACGCCCTTCCCTGCCGCGCCCGGCACAGTGATTAGCCTCGATTTCGTGGGCGGTAGCGCCACCAACGGCACGCCCGCAGCTCTTGCAGCAACGGAAGTAGCCGGTGTAGTGGCTGTCCCCAACTGGAACGCTGCCCCTTCAAATGAAGGCAGCCTAACAGCGTTGAAATCAAACGGTGGTGGCGCTACTTCGGCGGCTTCAACCTGGACTTGTCTGAATACGGCCAGCACGGAGATTTCCGAAAGCGCCGGTAATGCGCGCATGATGAAAGGCTACCTCAGCGGCAACAATACCTCGCTGACGCAAGTGCAGGTAACGAATCTTCCTACCAACTTTACTTCGGGCGGTTATGATGTCTACGTTTATACGGACGGCATCAATCCAACGGCTACTCGCACAGGCGACTTTGTGATTGGCAACAGCACTTTGCGTAACACCGACGAGCAGAATTTGAATTTTGAAGGTCGCTTTGTGCAAACCGGCTCCAGCGAAGTGGGCAACTATGTGGTGTTTACTAATCTGACCAGTAGCAGTTTCATCTTAAGCGCGATTCCCGGCGTTTCGACCGATACTACGCCGCGCGCACCGCTCAACGGTTTGCAAATCGTGGCGCATCAAAACAGCCTGTCTACTCCCGGCGCACCAACCAATTTGAAAGCTACCGCCGGTAATGGTCGTGTGGGCTTGACCTGGAGCGCAGCACCGGGCGCCAGCACTTATGTATTACGGCGCGCTACTTCGGCAACAGGGCCGTTTACGACGGTGCGTGGTGGCATTACAGGCACTGGTTACGCTAATACCGGGCTGACCAATGGCACGACCTATTATTTCCGCGTTTACGGCGTGAATGCTGTCGGCGAAGGCCCGGCTTCCAACACGGCCAGTGCCAAACCCTTTGGCCCGCCGTCGGATGTTATCAGCCTGAATTTCGTGGGCGGCAGCAGTGCCAACGGCACGCCGGCATTAATGGGCAACACGGAAAGCGCCGGCGTTGTAAAGGTGACGAACTGGAATAACCTGACCGGCAACTCCGGCACCAAAGGTAGTCTGCTTTCTGCCGGTGGCAGTGCCGTCGTAGGCAGCGTAACCTGGTCGTCCAATGCGACGGGCAGCCAGAACATCACTGAAACCGCCGGTGATCGCCGCTTGATGAAAGGCTTCGTTGACACCTCCAATACCAGCAACACAACGGTAACTATTAGCGGCCTGGGCGCGCCCTATACCACCAACGGCTACGATGTTTACGTTTATGCCGATGGCGACAATGGCACGGCCACGCGGTCGGGCACTTATAAAATCGGCACGCGCAGCTATATTTGCACTGATGCTGCGGGAGCGGCGTTTAGCGGCTCTTATGCATTGGGTAGCAATCGTAATGGCAATTACATGATTTTTCCGAACGTGACCGGCACCTCGTTTAGCCTGACGGCGACGCCTGGCACATCCAGCGATGCCACCAAACGGGCGCCGATTAACGGCTTGCAAATCGTGGCGCACGCGCAGCCACTGGCCCCACCCAGCGTGGCCATAACTTCGCCCGCAGATGGCACAGGCATCAGCAGCCTATCGGAGATCACTGGCAACGCACAGGCCAAGAATGGCGCCGTTTTGAATCGTGTTGTTGTGGCTCTTGGTCGGCGCACCAATACGGGCGCTTATGAGTTCTGGGATGGCACAGCCTGGGTCAGCAACATTTTCTTCCGTTTATCTACCCTCGATACTGCTACAGGCAGTTGGCGTTTATTGGCATTGCCATCAGGCGGAGATTTGGCGGATGGCGTTTACACAGTGCGTGCTATGGCTTTTGATAACAATAACCAGAGCGCCACAGCGCAGTC
>DASWNL010000331.1:0-7398 GCA_036399215.1 Abditibacteriaceae bacterium | reverse complement strand
ATTTTTGGCCGTCGCAAACGATAGATTAACCCCACCTGCCCAGAGGGCACCCGCCCTTGGTAAGGGGGCTATAGTCCTTTTTGGCAGAGCGAGGCCAACGTTGTTCTTTGACATACCAACTTTGCGATTAGCCCCCTTACCAAGGGCGGGCGCCCTCTGGGCAGGTGGGGTTAATCACTCTTACGGTGCTACAACTTTAAACGAATCGAAAAAGGCTTTTTCGTTTTCCATCAGGTAACTGGTGGGAGCGGTGCTGTAAATCAATTGATAAAGCGTGTCGCCAAAGGCAAAGGCGCGCATCTGGATGCGGGCGCCTTCTTTTTCAAGCGTAGTTACCATGCTGTAAGTGCCCTCGGTGCGTTCGCTGTTTTGCGTGATGCGCGCTCCATTGGCATCGGCTACTCCTTGAATGGCCGACCTCACAGAGTTTTGCGCCTGTGCGCGATTCAATTTCACCGGATAGACAATAGCAATCGCGCGATAAAGACCCGTATCGTGCTTCGTTTCATAAGTGAACATTGGATATTTATCGTTCATCTTGCCTTCGGTTAGTTGGGCCTCGCCGGGGAAATTGATGCTAAGCCGCGCGGCAGGATTATTTAATGGCTTCCATTCGATGGCTTTGGAAGTAGCAACGAGATTTTCTTTAGCCGCCTCGACATTTTTAGTGGCTTGAATGGCAGCGCCGAGGTTGGCTAATGTGATCTCATTGGGCGCCGGGTTGCATAACTTGCCGGGTTCGTAAGAAGCTAAACGCTCGATGTCTTCCGGCTTTTGCATTACCCACACTTCAAGGTCGGCTATCTTGTATTGTCCGCCCGTTTTTTCGCCGTTTTTATAGGTTTCCCCGGTTTTGATCGTGCGCAGGCGCGTAGACCTATCGCCGGTTTTATTGGCCCATTCGATATGGTCGTCTCCATGCGTATCAACCTTTGGATCAAGGCAGTATTGGTCTTTGTATTTGCCTTTGCCATCGAAGGCCATTTCTACGACTTTGTTGAATGCGTTCAGACCATTGCTCGTAAAGAGGATGTCGCTTTTCGGGTCTTGCATTCCCGGCCCGGCGGCTTTGGTGATGAACGCTTCGAATTTGCCCTTGTCGCCGGCCAATAGCATTTGATGGGTGAAACGTGCTAATTCGACCGGCGAATTGAAAACCGGCACTTCGACTTTGGGTAGTTTTGCCAGTTCGGCGCGGGCTTTGTTTTCGAGAGTAACAAAACCCAGCGTTTTCATGGCAGCTAAATCATCGGCCTTATGAGTGCGTTTGCCCAGCACTTTGCTTTCGCGATCTCTCGAATGAAAATCTTCTTTCCAGGGCTTGTTAATGGCATCACGGTAAAGGCGTATTTCATAAAGGCGATCAACTTTTTCGGTGTCCGTGTTGTTGACAATCTCTTCAAAAACAGCGCGCACTTTGAAAGAAACCGAGTTGGGTGTGTGCCATTCCCACTGCGGATCGGCAGCTAATTCCAGCTTTTCTACGTTGCCGATAATTCTGTTGAAGGTGTGATTTGTTACCGCTCGCTCAACATCGCCACGCAGCATGGTTTCGATTTCTTTTTTTGTCGGGTTGGGAATACCCTGGTAGCTATTGTAAGTGACAAGGAATTTCTTGAATTTATAGCCGCCGCCGATGATGGTATAACGGGCGATGCCGCCGATTTCGAGCTTCACATTGGGAAACTCTTTCAAACCTGCATTGCGCACAACAACGGCACTGCGCTCCCAGTAATATTGCAGGTCAAGTTTGCTCCATACTTTGCCGCCTCCGGTCTTGGAAAGCGTAACCGAAAGCACACCGGGACTGGTCAGGTCTTTTTTAATTTGTGCGTCCGAAGGTTGCGCTAAGGCACCCCGCGACAAAACCAACAGCATGACAACGACGGCCCAAAATATATTCCGCATAACTACCACTCCCGTAACCGGACAAAGGTTAAAGAAGCATAGCACAGATTCTTTATACTGCCCTCCATGATTGATACAAAACGAACCATTCGTTGGGGCATCATCGGTTGTGGCGATGTCTGCGAAGTCAAAAGCGGGCCGGGCTTTGCGAAAGCGGAAAATTCGGCATTAGTTGCCGTCATGCGCCGCGATGGCGATAAAGCACGCGACTTTGCCCAAAGGCATGGCGTGTCGCGTTGGTATGACGATGCGCAAAAGCTGATTGACGACCCGGAAGTAGACGCGGTTTATGTGGCTACGCCGCCCTCATCGCACGAAGAATACGCGGTTCGCGTGGCGCTATCAGGCAAGCCGGTTTATGTGGAAAAACCAATGGCCTGTACCTATCCGCAATGCCAACGCATGGTCGAAGCCGCCCAAGTGGCGCAAACGCCGCTTTTTGTGGCCTATTATCGCCGCGCCTTGCCGCGCTTCTTGAAAGTGCAGGAGATTTTGCAAAGCGGCGGCATCGGCGAAGTGCGCGCTGTGACGTGCCAACATTATCAGCGAGCACTTGTTGATTTGCGTGATGGCAGTTCGATGGATGCCGCTAAGTTACCCTGGCGTGTGCGTCCTGAAATTGCTGGCGCGGGCTTGTTTCTCGATTTGGCCTCGCACACTTTGGACTTGCTTGATTTTCTGCTGGGGCCAATCGCAACAGTTAGCGGCGGGGCAGCTAACCAAGCGGGCCTATATCCGGCGGAAGACATTGTAATCGGCCATTGGCAGCATCAAAGCGGCGTTTTGGGCACCGGAATTTGGTGCTTTAGTGCGGGACATAATTTTGAACGCAATGAAATCATCGGTTCGCGGGGACGCTTGGTCTTTTCGACCTTTGACCAGGAGCCGATTGAGTGGCACAGCCAGGACGGATTGCAAACTTTCGAGGTCGCTCATCCGCCACACATTCAACAGCCGCTGATTCAGGTGATTGTTAATGAATTAAGTGGCGAAGGAGTGTCGCCCAGCAAAGGCGAAAGTGCGGCGCGCACCAGTTGGGTGCTGGATCAGTTTCTGGAATTGTATCGCGCGGATAAGAAATAAATTGAATTATTTTTGCAATTATCTCAAAAATCGTGGGCTTTACGGCATGAAACGAAGGGAAGCATAGGGAAGCATATAAGCCGCCGGTTTAACCGTCGTTTTTGTTTACGCATCATTTTTTATTGATGTAGAATAGAGTTAATTGGCAAAGGGTGACAATAACGGCATCCATAACCGGCCTAACCTGACGAAGATTGCTCGAACTCTTGGAATCGCTTGTAGAAGAGTCTGCATTGGTTTACTATGCGGCAAATCTGATGCATGAGCAGGCCGGATTGTCAGGGAGCAATAAATGATTAAGCCTCAAGTAACTCACAGAAAACGGCAAGTTTCCAGGCGGTGCGGTGCCAGCATTGTTGAGTTCGCGCTGATTATGCCTGTCGTGCTGGCGATTCTACTTGGCATTTTGGAATCGGCGTGGATGAGCAAGAATTACCTTTCTGTTGCCAATGCGGCGCGCGAAGGTGCCCGCTCAGCGGCGCTGGGCAAAAGCACAACCGTTATCAGAACCCGCGTGCAAAATGCGGCCAGGCCAGTCAATATTCCGGCAGCCAACATTGCGCTGGCTTATTCGACTGACAATGGCGCCACTTATGTAGCAATGGGCGATAGCGGCACGCAAAACAGCGCGCCGGGGGGCAGCATGGCGCGTGTAACAGCGAGCATCACGCATCAATCCTTAACGCGCTTTTTTCCGTTTTTGAATAATCGCACTATCGCTGTGGCTGTTGTGATGCGCCGCGAAGCCACTTAATTTCCTTGAAGTAATTTTCTCAAAGGCAAAGTTATTGCTTCACGCAAGGCGCAAAATTAAAGGCAGGAAGCCTACGACGACCTGAGAGGACGGGACATCATGAAACGAGAATTGGAAAAGAAACTTCGACAGCAGAAACAATGGAACAGCCGCGCTAATCGCCGCGCCAGCCGCCGGAACGGCAGCGTCTCAGTTTTGATGGCTTGCAGCATGACATTTATCTTAGGCTGTGCGGCTCTGGCGGTAGATTATGGTTTGCTGGTGGCTGATGCCAATCGCTTGCAACGCGCTTGCGATGCCGGCGCTCTGGCCGGCGCCATGAAACTTAAGCAAACCGGCATCGATATAACCGATGAATACAATGCTAAAATCGAGGCACAAACCGTGGCCCTGCAAAATGGCGTTGCGGTTAATTTCAACGACATCACCATCACCAACAACGGCACCAGGATTCGCGTGCCGGGCGCCACGACGCGCGCTTTCTTTTTCGGACGCGCTATTGGTGTCAATAGCAAGGGAATCACACGCGCAGCCACAGCAGGCGTAACCGCAGGCGATGAACTCTCTACAGCGCCGGGCAACGTCCGGGTGGCGCCGATTGGCATTACCTGGGAAACCTATCTGGCTTATAAGGACGACCGCCTTTTATCGCACGATATTGAATTGGTGCGCCAGAACAAACAGATATTTACCCTGAATGACATGGTGCTGTTTGATCTGCGCGAACAGAATAGTAAGAGCGGCGCACAGATGCAAGACCAACTGACTGGTGCAAGAATCGAAACCTCTGCTATTGGTGACTATGAAACCACTCTGAACGCGGCTCAATCTTCAGAAAAGAAGAAGCTGGAGGATGGTTTACAAATATTGTTTGACCGCTCAGAAGCGGCACCCTGGAACGATTCAGATGATGCCGGCACCAAATACAACGACATTTTGAGTGGCGCTTCGCCGCGCAATAATCCGCGTGTGGTTTATTTGATTGTCACGCCCAGCACCACTAATCCCAGCAACGGCACGTTCAATACACAAGTGCAGGGTTTCGCGCCGGTTTACATCGAAAGCTACTACCAGACAAATAGCCTGGGTGAACAAGTCCTAAGAATGCGCGTGCGCTTCCTGCCACCAGGAACTGCTTCGGACGGCCAAGTGACGCCTAATCCTAATGGCTCTTTGGCGGGTGTGCGCGTTATTGGCCTGACGGATTGATTTTTATTTCTTGAATCTCCCAAAAGAACCGGAAGCAACTGCTTCCGGTTCTTTTGCTTTAGCCTTTTATGCTTTGGCATTTGTCGGCCCATTTTTGAGTGATAGTTGATGTAAAATAAAATGCGCATCGGTTTAATCGTGGCGTTGTTTCTCTGTTTGCTTTTCCATGCCCAAAATCACTACCAAATTTGTTTGCCAGACGTGTGGCTATGAAGCGCCGCGCTGGCTGGGCAAATGCCCCGATTGCGGCGGGTTTTCGACCTTCGCCGAAGAAAAAGTCGCGCCGACACCGCGCGCCGGATTAGGCGGGGCCAGTGCCACGCGCGCCGTCGCCTCGGCTTTAGGCGCTTCACGCCCACAAACGCTGGGTAGTGTGCGGGCGCAAAAATTTGAGCGGCTTTCAACCGGCATCGGCGAACTGGATCGTGTTTTAGGCGGCGGTGTCGTGCCCGGTTCTCTGATTTTAATTGGCGGCGATCCGGGCATTGGCAAATCTACTTTGCTCATCGAAGCCGGGGTGCGCCTGGCCGAGCAACATGGTTCAGGCTTGTATCTATCCGGTGAAGAATCCGTCGCGCAAATTTCGATGCGCGCCGAGCGGCTGGGCTTGCAATCGGAATCGCTACTTCTGGCCTCAGAAACCGATTTATTAGCCATTGAAGGGCATATCCGCGATCAAAAACCGGCTTTTGCCGTGATAGATTCGATTCAAACCGTCGCGCATCCGGCCCTGGATTCAGCGCCGGGAACACTAACGCAAGTGCGCGAAGCCGCCACGCTATTTCAGAGATTAGCTAAAGAGTTGGGCGTGGCAATTTTTCTGGTCGGCCATGTCAATAAGGAAGGCAATTTAGCCGGGCCGCGCGCTTTGGAACACATCGTTGATACGGTTTTGCAGCTTGAAGGCGATGAACACGGCCAATATCGCTTGCTGCGTGCCGCGAAAAACCGCTTTGGCTCGACCAATGAACTGGGCGTTTTTGAAATGACAGAAAGCGGCATGGAAAGCGTGGAAAATCCCTCGCAGCTTTTCCTGTCGCAGCGCCAGAGCAACGCGCCCGGCAGCGTAGTAGTGGCAACTGTTGAAGGCGCAAGGCCGCTTTTAGTCGAAGTGCAAGCGCTTTGTGCGCCCAGTTATTTCACCAGCCCGCGTCGCACCGTTACCGGCGCCGATTTCAACCGTGTGGCGGTGGTTTTGGCGGTTATTGAGAAGCGTTTGGGCCTGCGCTTAGGCGACATGGATGTTTATGTCAATGTTGTTGGCGGCGTGCGTGTGACCGAGCCGGCGTTGGATTTGGGGATTGCCTTAGCTGTTGTTTCCAGCCTGCGCGATTTGCCTTGTCCCTCCGAAACATGCGTCTTTGGCGAAATTGGCCTGGCCGGTGAAGTGCGTGCCGTCACGCATGGCGAACGTCGTGCTCAAGAAGCGGGACGCCTGGGGTTTGCGCGTTGTATTGTGCCGCAATCCGGTGCCAATCGCCTCAAAGGTTTAGATGCGCAGGCCAAGGGTGTCGTCAGCGTGCGTGAAGCCGTCGAACTGCTTTTGCCATCGGCTTTGGAAGGCGGGCGACGTGGCCAGAGAGGCGAACAAGGCAACAAGAATGGCCGCCGCAGCCAAAAACCAGGCGAAGAAGCCCAAGAATCCCAGGAAAGCGATGCCGCAAGGTCAAATAATCTTCCAGGCAATTGGCGCCAGCGCAATCCACGTTACGCATCACAATCTGCTGGCGATGATGTATTTGAAGAGGAAAACCAAGATAATTAAGTTGTCGAAATGTCGTTAAGCTAATCGCTAATTACTCACTGCCATGAACGTCAATCGCGCTATCTGGACAACGCTCACTTTTTTGTGTGCCATTATCGGCGCGATTACGGGCTATGGCATTGCCAGCTACTATTCGATGGTAAGGATTAATGGCATCTTGCTATTGCCGCCCAATGCCAAAACCGGCGATATTCTGGTGCCGGATGGAGCGCGCGGCCCCCTTTTCATCGTATTGACGCTGGGATTTACCGTTCTTTTTGCGCGTGCCGGTTCGGTTTTAGGCGCTGTCCTGGTGGGACAGACCAGTCATGTTCATACGCTGTCGGCTATTGATCGTGTTTTAGCTATTATTGGCGCGCTTTTGGGCATGATTTTCGGTGTTTGCCTGATGCTGCCTTTAGCCAGCTTAGCCAGTGAAAACAACTTATTTTTGGTGCTGCAATTTTGTGTTCTGGCAGTTTGTGCAGCGGTGGGCATGGCTTTGATGATGGGAATGCGCCGTGAAATGCTGCGTGTGTTTCCTCAACTGGATAGCGAATCGGAGATTGAAGAGATTTCCGGCAGCATTCCCAAACTTCTGGATGCCAATATCATCATTGACGGGCGCGTGGCCTCCTTATGCCAGACTGGTTTTCTCGAAGGCCCAATCTGGGTGCCGAGCTTTGTATTGGCCGAGGTG
>DASWNL010000330.1:0-7779 GCA_036399215.1 Abditibacteriaceae bacterium | reverse complement strand
CATCACCGCCATTGTCTTCAACAGCAAAGCCTTCAACGGCGACAGCGACACAACTCGCGCAAAGTGGATCGGGGCCAAATCTTGATCAAATCAAAAACGCCGCATCCAGTGCAGCCGCTCCCGTAGCGACTCCGGGCGATGCTAAAGCGGTAGATAAGCCAAAGATAATGGGCGCCGATGGCAAAATCCAGTTGCCTGCCATTTACCAGGCAGCGGGCGTGCCGGAAATTGCTTTTACAGCCGAACAAGCCCTCGAAATCATCCACTCTTTGCCGGCAGATTTGCCTCTTGAAGTGCGGCGCCAGACCGTGAAAGCGACATTAAACGCAATCGGTAAAACTTTAGGCGCCACGCCACAAACTCTTGTAGGCGATGCGACACGCAAATTGGCTGCACTGGAAGCCTATGTGGAATCGTTCAGCAAGAAAAGCGAAGAGTTCACCAAGAAAGTCGAAACCGATATTGCGGCTTTGGAAAAGCAAATTGAAGAAAAACGCAAAGCCATTACAGGCGCACGAGGACGTGTGCAAGAGTTATCACAGTTTTGCGACAAGGAAGCCGAACGATTGGACGATGTCTTAGAATTCTTCAGTCTCGATGTTGGGCCGTCGAAATACGCAGAGAAAAATTGAGAATTGAGAATTGAGAATTGAGAATTGAGAATGAAGGTGCGCTTCGCGCTTTATAAAAATGGCGCGTAGCGCCACCATAATTCAAAATTCTTAATTTAAAATTCTCAATTCTATAAGAGGAGCTTTCATGTTTAAGCGATTGTCGAATTTGATTAAGGGATTTTTGAGCCTGTTTATCTCGAATGCCGAACGGCAAAATCCTGAAGCATTGCTTGAAGTCGAAAAAGAAAACCTGCGCGCCCAGATTGCTAAATACAATCAGGGTTTGGCCTCTCACGCGGCGCTATGCGAGCGCTTGATGATGCAAGTGAAAAAGCAGGAAGCCGAAGAGAACCAACTGCGCGCCAAAACCACAGCGCATCTGCGCGCCGGCAACCGCGATATGGCCGGGCAATTAGCTTTGCGCCTGCAAAATATCACCCGCGAATTAACTGAAAATCGCAAGCAACTCGAACAGGCCGAAGACACTTACAAAGATTTGGTTAAAGCGCGTGATGTCACGGTTGATGCCGCCAAATCAAAAATCGAAGCCCTTAAATATTCGATTGACGACTTGAAAATCAAGAAAGCTACAGCCGAAATGACCGAAATGGCATCCGGCATGATTACCAACATTGGTGGCAGCGGCGACACGCTGAATCGCTTGCACGAAATGGTCGAAGAAGATCGCCAACAAGCCGCCGGACGCGCCCGCGTCGCCAAAGACAGCCTTAATGTGCATGAATTTGAAATGAAAGAAGAAGAGCAATCGGCCCTGGCGGATCAAGCCTTAGCTGATTTCGCGGCCCAGGCCGGCATTGCACTTGATCCGCGTCCCGTTAACACCACATCCGGGGGCGTTTCTTCCGATAAAGATTCCGCCTCTACACAAGCTTTAGGGCCAGTTTCAGAAATCAACTGAGAGTTTAAACTCCATCCCCGGCCCTTCCCCTTGAACGACAGAGGAAGGGAGCCACTGGCATTATTCTCCGAATGATTTATTACTTTTTCGGGACATAGTAGTCTGTCTCCCTTCCCCTGTCGTTCAAGGGGAAGGGCCGGGGATGGGGTTCTTTCCTTCCCATGCTCACTCCTCCCGCTCCGCTTTCGCAGGCCGCTCTCACTGGAACTTTGCCCGATTGGGCTAACGAACTTGTAACGCTTTATGCCAGTGCGGCTTCCAATCAGTTTGTGCTTTATGGCAACGTGAATGATCGCATGTTGCTGCCGCTTGGTGCGGGTGGCGAACTAGGTTCTCTCACTGATTTCTTAATGCGAGTCATGTTGCCGCGCTTTGATGTGATCTTGTCTTATGATTTAGGCAATGGCATCCGCATCGAAAAAGGCGGGCCAATCTTTGAGCAGTGGCCGGCTTATCGGGAAAATTCACAACTGCCGCGTATGCCGCGCCCGGCTATCGAAACCCTCACCCACTACTTTCGCTATATCTCTAACCTGGGTCGCCTGGGGCGTAACAAAGCGCAAGTCGGTTGTTTCATTAAAGCTGCGCATTTAGTCGCTCCGGCTTTGCCGGGGGCGCTCAATTACGACCTCAATGCCCTGGCTTTGCTGATGCGTGAGTGGAGCAGCGACACTTTGCTCATTGAACATGGCCTGGCCACATTTCTCATCGCGGAAAACCTCAACGACTTGCACCCTATGTTAGCCAATAACGCGCGGGCGTCTTTGGTGAAAATCCCTTTGCCTTCGCCTGAAGATTTGCAAAGCGGTTTTCAAGTTCTGGCTCCGCAATATGGCAAGGCTTTGCAGAATTACGCGGGAAATTTACAACTGCCGGCGCAGCAGTTAGCCGGTGCTTCGATGGGCGCGGTAGAAACCATGCTCAAAACGCGCCAGCACAAAGGCGAGCCACTAATTGACAGCGATTTGGTGCAACTCAAAAAGCAACTCATCGAAAAAGAGTGTGAAGGTTTAATCGAATTCGTCGAATCAAAGCGCACTCTGGATGACCTTTACGGCCAGGAAAAAATCAAAGAGTGGCTGCGTCAGGACATCATATTGTGGAAGCAAGGCGAAACGCAGGCCATGCCGATGGGCTACCTTTTATGCGGCCCGGTTGGAACCGGCAAAACCTTTATGGTGGAATGCTTGGCGGGCGAAGCGGGCGTGCCGGTAGTGAAGATGAAAAACTTTCGCGACAAATGGGTTGGCTCCACTGAAGGCAACCTCGAAAAGATTTTTCGCTTGCTGCAAGCTCTGGGGCGCTGCTATGTTTTCATTGATGAAGCCGACCAGGCGTTGGGAAAACGCGACGCCGGAGCCAATGATTCAGGCGTTTCGGGCCGCATTTATTCAATGATGGCCGAAGAGATGAGCAACACGCGCAACAGGGGCAAAATTATCTGGGTGTTGGCTTCGAGCCGTCCCGATTTAATCGAAGTTGATTTAAAACGTCCGGGCCGCGTAGATGTGAAAATTCCTCTCTTTCCAACAATGGAGCGCGAAGAAAGCTTTCATCTTATTCAAGCCTTATGCAAGCGGCGCGGCCTGGAAATTGGGGATGAAGCCTATGAAAGAGTCAAAGATGAAGTGCCGCTGCTTTTAACTCCGGGCGCGGCAGAGGCTTTGTCCATTAAGGTTTACCGCTTAGTGAAAGTGGAAAAATTAGATGCCGTCACGGCACTGGACGAATGCCTGAAAGATTATCAAAACCCGGTTCCTCCCGAAGTCCTGGAATTTCAAATTCAACTGGCAATGCGCGAGGCCAGCGACCTCGATTTCATTCCGCCGAAATTGCGCGGTGAATCAGGAAAGCAAACTCATTAATAATCAAATAAACATACGGTTCTCAACTTAGGCGCGACCTGGTTAGCTGCCGGGCGTCAAAGCTCAACTGACCTTGAATACGGCACTGACCTTGCTGTTAAGGCGCATCTATTTTCTAACGATTCATCTCACTATTCAGCAAAAAATGCATCAAAATTGTGTAAAGGCTATATTGTTATATGTAGGCTCTACGCCAGATTTAGAAGTCATTGTCGCTGATTAATTCAATCTCATGCCTGGTTCTTCGGAACTTCCTCTTGGTTTTCGACTCCGCTGGACACTCACCGGTCACGGCGATTCTATTTCTCAAGTCGCCTGGTCGCCGGATGGCCGTTTTCTGGCTTCAAGTAGCGCTGACCTGACTGTTCGCACCTGGGATATGCGAACGGGCGCATCTTCGCGCGTCATGCGTTCAGTAGAAGCCGGTGTTTCATGTATGGCCTGGTCGCCGGATGGCAAAATGTTGGTTTCGGGTCAGGACAATGGCGGCATCAAGCAATGGGATACCGAGGCCAGTTTGCTGCAAGCGTTTCGAGAGCACAGTGCCATGGTATTCCGGGTGGCCTGGGCACCGGGCGGCGATTTTTATGCTTCGGCTTCGGCGGATAACACCATTCGCCTGTGGGACGCCAAAACCACGCGTATGACGCGTATGTTGCGCATGCCATCGGGACAAGCCTTAGATGTAGGTTGGTCGCGCGACGGCAAAATTTTGGCAGCGGCTTCGAGCGAAGGTGCTATTCGCCTGTGGGATGCTGCCGGTGAACGAATGTTACGTTCGCTCGCTTCGGGCAACGATGCAGTTTTGTCCTTGGCCTGGTCGCCTAACAATCGTCTTCTGGCTGCTTCATCAGCGGATCGCATGGTGCGCTTGTGGGACGCGGAAAACGGGCAACTCAAACACGTTTTGCAAGGTGATGTCGAGCCGATAACCTGCGTTTCATTTTCGCATTGCGGGCGCATTTTGGCGGGCCGTAATCTTAGCGGAGCCTTACGCTTGTGGCGCACCGATACCTGGGAGAGCCTGCCGGGGCTTGGCGAAAGCGGCGTGACCAGTCTGTTTTCAGAAGGCGTGGCCTGGGCACCGCACGACGACATTCTTGCCTGTGTTTCCAACGAAGACCGCGATATTGATATTTATGATGTAGATATCGAAAGACTACGCACTTCGGCGGGTGGCACTCAAACAGTCCATTACACCAACGCTAAAGTGGTGTTGGTGGGCGATAGCGGCGCTGGAAAAACGGGTTTGGGTTTAGTCTTAACCGGCCATCCTTTCATACCGACGGAATCCACGCATGGCCGTTTCGTGTGGCGCTTTGTCACGGATCAAGTGGAATTAGAAGATGGACGTCGCGAAAATCGCGAAACGCTGCTCTGGGATTTGGCCGGGCAGCCGGGCTATCGCTTAATTCATCAATTGCACCTCAATGAAGTCGCTGTGGCACTTGTGGTTTTCGATGTGCGCAGCGAAACCGACCCCTTTAGCGGCGTGCGTCACTGGGACAGGGCCTTGCGGCAGGCGCAAAGCGCGGCAGGTATTGAAGCCTTGCCCTTGAAAAAATTCTTAGTGGCGGCGCGCATGGACAGGGGCAACATCGGCGTGCCACGCGAACGCCTGGAAGCGTTTTTAAATCAACACGATTTCGACGGCTATTTTGAAACCAGTGCGCGCGAAGGCTGGGGCGTTTCCGATTTAAAACGCTCCATAATGGAAGCGATTGATTGGGATAGTTTGCCCAAGGTTTCTTCAACCGATTTATTCCAGCGCATCAAAGATTTTTTGTTGCTCGAAAAACAAGCCGGGCGTTTGCTGACAGTCGAAGATGATCTGTTCTTAGCCTTTTTGCGCTCAGGCCAGGCGCCGGTGAAAACTGATGACTTAATCGAGCAATTTGAAACTTGTATCAGCCTGGTTGAAGCGCAAGGCCTTATTCGTCGCCTCAGTTTCGGCAATTTGATTTTGTTGCAACCCGAACGCATTGATGCTTATGCGTCGGCGCTTGTCAATTCGGTGCGTAATGATCCGATTGGGCTGGGCACTATGCCGGAAGACTGGGTTTACAACGGCAAGTTTCCGATGTCCAAAGACGAGCGCCTGCCTCATGCCGAGCAAGAACGCTTATTGCTCATCGCGATGGTCGAAGACTTGCTGCGCCATGAAATCGCTTTGCGGGAGCAAGGGCCGGATGGCTCGCTTTTAGTCTTTCCCGCCCAATCTACGCGTGAGTATCCCGATTTTAACGATCCGGCGGGCACCAGTGTAGTCTTCACCTTTGAAGGTTCCGTAACCCATGTTTATGCTACGATGTGCGTGCGCTTGTCGCATTCCGGCGAATTTGACCGCAAGGGAATGTGGAAAAACGCCGCAACATATACGGCCTCTAAAGGCGGCGTCTGCGGCATTTTGATGCGCGAGATGGAAGAAGGCAAGGCAGATTTGTCTTTGTTCTTCGATGAAGCAACAGATGAAGAAACGCGCTTTGCTTTTGAAGAGTTCGTTTACGCGCATTTGCAAAGACGGGCCTTGCCGAACACGTTAGAGCGCCGCCGCGTTTTTGCCTGCCAGGAGTGCGGCACGCCGCTCACGGAAATTCAAGTGCGCCGCCGTCGCGAGCGCGGTTTCGATAGCATCGAATGCAGCGTTTGCAGTGCTAATGTTTCGCTGCTTGACCGCGAAGAGCGCGTTTTACAGGCTTCGCAACCAGCCGCCGTCACGCAGATGGATCGCGCCGCCGATGCTATCCGGGACATGGAGGTGGGTCTGGTTTCGGCAGCGGGCGAAATTAGAATGCAGAGCTTTCGCACCTGGGCCGGCGGCGCCCGCAGCACTTTAGCGATTGTTTTTACTGACATTGTCGGCTCAACCACCATAGCGAACCAAATTGGCAATGAAAACTTCAATCAATTGCTGCGTGCCCATTATCGTCAGGGCCGGCAGACCGTGGAAGAGTCGGGTGGCTATCTTATCAAAACTATCGGTGATTCTTTAATGGTGGCCTTTCGCACTGTTTCGGATGCCCTCGCGGCAAGTTTGGCTTTGCATGATAATCCGGGCGGCGAAAGACTGACCATGCGCGCTGGCATTCACTTTGGCCCGGTTCTCATCGAAGAAGAGGATGCTTTTGGCACAATGGTCAACTTCACCTCTCGTGTGGTTGAATCCACTAAAGAGCCGGAAGTGCGCCTGTCCAATGCCGCCCGCGAACAGATGGAAAAAGAAGGTGCCATAGATATGAATGCTTTCGCGTGGACGCCTCACTCCAACTGCGACCTGCGCGGTTTCGAGGGCAATCATACGTTGTGGACAGTTAGTGGATAATTTTTAATTTTAAATTCTTAATTTTGAATTAGTGCCTGTCGTTCAAAATTTAAAATTAAGAATTTAAAATTGCCGTTATGCGTCGTGCTTTTACTTTAGTTGAGCTTTTAGTTGTGATTGGCGTGCTGGCACTTCTGGCGGCACTGCTTTTTCCTGCCTTAGCACAGGCGCGGGCACGGGGCAGGCAAGCTGTTTGTGCTTCGCATCTTAAGCAGTTAGGGCAAGCCATAGCGCTTTATGCCTCGGACTTCGAGCGGTTCCCGCGTGGTCTTGACCCCGCCGATAAATATACTCCACAAATCTGGCAGTTCTTCCCCAATGGCTTGCAAATCATGAGTGAAACGCCGCTTTTAACCGATGTTTTGCGGCCTTACGTCAAAGATGACCGCTTATGGCAATGCGCGAGCGATACCGGCTTTGATATTAGTGACACTACGGGTTTGCCACTGGATGCGCGCCCCACTTGCTATCGCAAATTCGGCATGAGCTACTTTTATCGCACCGAATTGATGCTTTACGAAAAAGCTGCTGAAGACTTGCAGTTTCCCTCGCAAATTCATGTGTTAGCTGATGGTTCCGGCGCCTGGCATGGCGCGACTTTCCTTAACCTTTCACGAGGTCGGCGCTACAATGTTCTATTTGCCGACAGTCACGTGAAAAGTTTGAGCGATGAGCAATACGACGAAGTGTGGTCGTATAGCGTGAAGTAACTTAACACAAGAAGATAGAGAATTATGATCGTCCTTCGTTTGGAGGATGTAACCAAAGTCAGGGAAGCAGGAAAAAGAAGTCCTGTCATTCCCGCCCCGCGGGAATCCATAAACAAGAATGTTCATAGCCTTTTGTTGCAAACAGGCAAAGGTATGGATTCGTGCGGGGCGGGAATGACAACGCCCCTATTTTTCGTCTTTTCTTGACTTTGTTTATAACCTCTAAGAATGACATTCTGTTTTGTTCTCTTTATTCCCAACAAATGACCAAGCCCGTTTGCCCGCGTTGCCAGTCCATCGCGCAAACCGATAACGCCCAGTTTTGCGGAAAGTGCGGCTATCGTTTTCC
>DASWNL010000329.1:0-2916 GCA_036399215.1 Abditibacteriaceae bacterium | reverse complement strand
ACCGCTTACCACTAAAATGTGGCTGGCGGCGGCTTTCGCTACAGTAGGGGTGGTGCTGTTGAATTTATCCGGCAAGAAACAAGGCGCGCCCAAGAATCCACACGTTGGTTTTACCATTGTCACAGCGGCCTTAGCGGCGCTTTCCTATGCGGTTTTCGATGTGCTGATTCAAAAATGGTCGCCCGCTTGGGGATTAGGCCGTTTTTTGCCGATAACGATGGGGCTTGTCGGCCTCTATTCTTTCGCGCTGATTCCGTTGTTTGAAAAACCTCTGCGCACTATGCCGCTGGCAACGTGGCGGCCCTTAGGTGGCGCCGCACTTTGTATGTCATCGCAAGCGCTTCTGTTCGTTTCGACAATTGCCTATTTCCAAAACGCGGCAGCCGCGAATGTGCTTTACAGCGTGCGCGGCCTGCTTAGCATTGCGGCGGTGTGGTTATTCGGGCACTGGTTCAGCAACACCGAAAAAGAGCAGGGACGCGAGGCTTTAACACCGCGCTTAACCGGTGCGCTGCTGATGTTTGTCGCTGTGGTTTTAGTTGTGGCATAGAAATAATTAACCTTATCAACCCTCCCCTAACCCCTCCCGTAGGAGGGGAATTTCGTTTCTCCTCCCCTGTGGGCGGGTGCCCTCTGGGCAGGATTGGGTGGGGGTGAATTCACTTTAATCAAAACGTGAACAGCTTCTCGCGCATTTCACCGGTTAAAGCCACGCCGTATTCGCACCATTCAAAGGCTTCGGCGAATTGAATTTGACTGCCGCGTTCGTTGCCGTAACTCTCGATTAACTTGTCTCGAAAGCGAGTGGCATCGCGACTGAGACGCTTCTTCATGCGCTCTGAAAACCATTCGCCGCGTGCTTCGTTTTCTTCCGGCATTTCTCGGAGATAGCCGCCGTTATAAGGCAGCCACTCAAAGAACTGCGATTCATGACAGGCCAGCGCCGCGATTTTAGTTTCTATTACTTTGTCAATATCCACGATCACATCCGGCGTAAAAGGATACGGCTTTTGAAAGCCATCGGCGGTATACATGAAAATCGGGTTGCGCTCCAAATGCGTAACCGCTGCTACCACGTTAGGCACCGTCACCATATAAGCGGCATCTTGCACAAGAGTAGCGGTATAGCGATGGTCGGGATGGTAATCATTAGGCCGGTGCCCCAAAACCAGATGCGGGCGAAATTCGCGGATGAGTTTGATAATCTGTCGGCGATTTTCGAGAGTCGGCAACAGTTCGCCATCGTGATTATCCAGCACTTCGTATTCGATGCCCAAAACCTGCGCCGCCGCTTGCGCTTCGGCGTAGCGACGATTGGCTAAAGCCGCACCGGCCAACGTCTGATGTCCGGCATCGCCATTGGTCACCGAGACAAATTTGACGTGATGCCCGGCATTGGCCCACAACGCTGCCATGCCGCCGACGCCAATATCGCAATCATCAGGATGCGCGCCGAAAACGATAATGCGTAGTTGTTCCATTGATTATTTCAGGGCCTTTATAATTTCAAACTTACCGTTTCGACCGTGCTATTTTGGTCGTGCTTGCGTGATGACTCGGAAGATGCCATCTTCGTAAACCGCGCGCATCGGGAAGGCGGATTGTGCGGGTTGCCAACCATTAGCTAAACCAAAGAGAATGGCTTTGGCAGTTAGCTTGGGGGTGATAGGGAAAAAATTCTTTTTCGCTCCACGCGTTCCCTTAGCAAATTCAACCCACGTAAAGTGATCTGCGAGGGCAATGCTTAACTGCTGCCTATTGGGTTCTGCTTGAATATCAACACGCGCGCCACATTGGAGGTAATAATCTTCGGTAAAGCGCCAGCGAAAGGTTTGCCCATCCACTACAATTTTACGCCAGCCTTTGGTTTTCTTTGGATAACCCATAATCCCCTACGCCAAAATCTCTTTGACTACTTCGCCATGCACATCGGTGAGGCGGAAGTCGCGGCCCTGGAAGCGGTAGGTGAGGCGGGTGTGGTCGAAGCCGAGTTGGTGCAAAAGGGTAGCGTGCAAGTCGTGAACATGGACTTTGCCTTCGGTGACGCCAAAGCCGAGTTCGTCGGTGTCGCCGTAGATCATGCCGGGCTTGATGCCGCCACCGGCCATCCAAAGCGTGAAAGCGTCAATATGATGGTCGCGGCCTACCGTAGCGCGCACTTCGCCCATCGGGGTGCGGCCAAATTCGCCGCCCCAGATAACAATCGTATCATCCAACAGACCGCGCCGTTTTAAGTCCATGACTAAAGCGGCACTGGCTTGATCTACTTCGCGGCAGCGCGTTTCGATGGAGTCGCTGAGGTTGTTGCTTTTGTCGCCGTGATGATCCCAGTCGGTGTGATAGAGTTGCACAAAACGCACGCCGCGTTCGATGAGGCGCCGCGCTAAAAGGCAGTTGTTGGCAAAAGAAGGCTCGCCGGGTTTGACGCCGTATAAATCGAGCGTTTCCTGCGACTCTTTTTTGATGTCCATCAGTTCCGGCGCGCTGGTTTGCATCTTGAACGCCGTTTCATAGGCGTTGATGCGCGTCAGAATTTCAGGATCGCCTGTCTCTTCGTGGCGCAGTTGATTAAGCGCTTCGACGGCATCGTAAAAATCATGCTCCTGTTCGCGCGTCAAGCCTTCGGGCGAGCGTAAATTCAAAATCGGCTCGCCGCTGCCGCGAAAGGGCACGCCTTGAAACGCCGTCGGCAAGAAGCCGCTGCTCCATAAAGTGCTACCGGCGCGCGGGCCGCGCGGGCCGCTTTGCAAAACCACGAAACCGGGCAAGTCGCGGCTTTCGCTGCCCAATCCATAAGTAACCCAACTGCCGAGACTGGGCCGGCCCGGCGCCTGAAAACCGCCGTTCATGAAGAGCTTGGCCGGGCCATGATTGAAAACATCGGTTGTCATGCCGCGCAGCCAGCAGACATCATCA
>DASWNL010000328.1:0-9618 GCA_036399215.1 Abditibacteriaceae bacterium | reverse complement strand
TCTGGGCGGAAGGGGTTAAATTAGAATGTTTCTGACACGCTTGTATTTGCCGCTTTTAATGGCTTTATGCTTTGGCGTGTCCTGGCGCGTGCTGGGTGGTGGCGTCGATTTCTGGGCACATGCCGCCATTGGCCGCTGGATAGCGCAAAATAGTGCCATTCCACACCACGCGCTTTATTTGTGGAGCGCCCATCACGAATGGATCGCGCATTCCTGGCTCTCACAATTGAGTTTCTATGCTTTGATGCAGGTGGGCGGCGAAATCTGGGGGCCGGTTTTGGCCTTACTGTTGACAGGAGCATTAACAGCGTTAACTGTCGTGGTTTTATGGCGCGCCTGGGCGGTGCGGGCGCGTCTTACAATGCTGACACCGATGTTCTTTGCTCTGGCAATTTGGGCGGGTTCAATTCGCGCGCGGCCCCGGCCCGAATTGTGGAGCGGCTTATTCTTCGCGTTGCTCCTGGCGTTTTTACTGCATTTTCACGACACCAAAAAAATCACGCCGCGTGCTCTATGCGGCCTGGTTGTGATGTTTGTCTTGTGGGCGAATTTTCATGGCGGCGTGGCATCAGGACTTTTGCTCATAATCATTACAGTTGTTGCCGATACGCTTCAAGAGCGAAAGGAAAGCGGCCAGTGGAAATCCTCGCCGCTCTTGCCTTTGCTGCTTTGCTGCCTCATCGCCGTTTGCATTAATCCTTATGGCCCGCGTTACTTTGTGGCTTTATCGCCGGTCACCGGCCAAATGTTTTCTTATATTGATGAGTGGAAACCAATCTGGAAGGCGCCGCTCTTGCCCTGGACTTTTTCGGCAGCGGGTGCCATGCTGGCCTTTTTCGCTTTGCTCGCCTGGCTGGGCACGGAAAAACGTCGTTGGGCACATGGCGCCTGGCTTTTGGCGTGGAGCCTGTTATTCATTACAGCGCGGCGACACTTATGGCTATGGTCTTTGGTTTCTCTGGCGGTTTTAGCGGCCAACGCTTCGGCAGTTGATTCGCGTGTTTTCTGGGCGACGCTGCGTGGAATGATACTGAAAGATGAAAATAATCAACGATTAGCGACCTTGCCGCCATCGCACCTGGTTTTTGCAGCGCGCCTGGCAATGGTCATCTTCATAGCAGTCGCTGTTTGTCAAAAAACGCCAGCCAAGGTGCTGCAAAATTGGCCGCCGCGCGCCGTATCGCGTTACTTACCCGCTAAAGCAGCGCCACGCCTGGCTAAAGCGGCAAAGGATAAGCGCGTCTTCAACGATTATGAGTTTTCCAGCTACTAGCAATGGCATTGCGCCGGGCAGCCTCGCCTTTTTATTGATCTGCTGAATGCTTATCCCGATCAGTTACTAATGGATTATTTTGATATTCTCAAAGCCACGCCGCGCGGCACGAGACTTTTGCGCGAAAAGAAAATTAACGCCGTATTTTTGCGGCGTCACGATAAAAAAGCCGGCATGGCGAAACTGGCGGCCTATTTAAATCGCCATTCGCAATGGCGCCGCGTTTACCACGCGCCGGATGCGACGATTTGGCTCAAGAAAACCGACAAATGAAAAGAATCGCCCGGCGTGATTTGAGAAATTGCTTAGTGCTGGCTGCACTAAGCATCGTAGCTTATTTTCCGGCGCTGGCCTCGGTGCTCAGTGGTGGCTGGCCTTTTGTTGATGATAGCATGACGCTTTTCAACATCTGGCGCATCCTTGGTAATCGCGGTTTTGAGCAGGGCATTGTGCCATTGTGGAATCCGTATATTTTTTGCGGTCTGCCGTTTTTCGCCAACAATCAAAATGCTATTCTCTATCCGCCGAATTTGGTTTACGTCCTTTTGCCAATGGCCTGGGCGCTGCTGTTGGATGCTCTTTTTCATAATATCCTGCTGGCGTGCGGCGCTTATTTCCTGGGCCGCGTCTGGCGGCTGAGCCGCAGTGCCAGCTTCGTCATGGCCTTAGCCTTTTCCTTAGCCGGCGGCGTCGAAGCGCACATCTACATGGGCCACATGACATGGCACGCCGTTCGGGCGTTTTTGCCGTGGGAATTGGCCTTACTGACTCTGTATTTGCGTAGCGGTCAAAAGCGATGGGTTATTTGGATGGCACTTTGTTTCGCGCTGCAAGTGGCCGCCGGTTATCCGCCTTTGGTTTTAGTCAGCGCGTCCCTGTGTTTAGCTTTGTTGGCAACCTGGTTCTGGCAGCATCGCAAACTACCACAGGTTCGCTTGCCGCACGGTTGGCCCCGCGCGGTTGCGTTATTTCTGGTTTTAACGTCCTTGCTCAGCGCTCTATTCGTTTTGCCCCTTGCCGAAATGAGTCGCCAATCGGTGCATGGCGACGAACTGGATATTGGTTATGCGACAGCGTTATCCGGCTCGTGGACAACCTTAGCACGCCTTATAGCGCCCGGTATTTTCGGCAACAACAACGATGTGCAATGGAGCCTTCTACGCGCGCCACATGAAGAAGTTGGTTATATCGGTTTGTTTCCATTGCTATTGGCGTTAGCTGCGCCCTGGCTGGCGCGTGGCTCTACTCGCCAAAGACCAATATGGTTCTTATGGTGCCTATTGCCCTTTGCCGCAGCAATGGCGATGGGGCGCCATCTGCCACTTTATGGCTGGGTCTTTGAAGTTTTTCCGCCGCTGCGTCAAACGCGCGTGCCGGCACGCTGGATGGAGATTTTTTACTACGGCGCAGCGCTGCTTTCGGGGTTTGGGTTTGATTTCTTGGTGCGTTATCGTCGGGCCAGCGAGGTAGCTGAACGCCGGGTTGGCCAGGTGTTCGGCATCTTATGCCTTCTTTTTATTCTTCTTGTCATTGCGATTGTGCTGACGCCACCGGCTTCGCCTTTTTGGATGCAAACAGTGCAGTCGCGAATGGAAGGCAAGAACCGTTTTAGTCTCGGCATCGCTGAAGAGTTGCACGCGGCTGCTCTGGCCGAGGCGCTGATTGTTGCGGCTTTTGCCGGAGCAACCGCCTTTTTCTGGCGCCGCTGGCGACTTGCTGATGCATCACAGCAAAGACCATTGCAATTGATATTGATTATCCTCATCGCTCTTGACTTAACTGGTTTATTCTGGCGCTCGGCCAAGACGGCCTCTCCCAAACTTTTAGCACGTTACATCTTCATGCCGCCGGAATTGACGCGGCGCTATAATCCGCAGGAACGCTGGAACACAGAAGTTAGCTACGGCTTAATGAATCAAGCGGCGACGCACGGCATTTCTATTTTTTCGGGTTATGATGCTTTGGGCACCAAACGCTATTTTCAGTTTGTCGCAGGTCTGGAAGGCCGCTTTACCTGGGGCGCACTTTATGAGCCGTCCTACCATACTCCTTTGTTACGCGTGGCCGGCGTAACGCACACCCTCACTTCGCCCAAAGAAAAATCACCTTCCCTGAGCCGCAAGTTCCCCAATTACAAACCACAATTTGTCGCAGCACATGGCGAGTTCAAATTATGGCGTTGGGATGGTGCCTGGCCGCGCGCCTATCTAACGCGTCGGGTTGTTAGCCCGCCTGAAAAGAATCAGCTAAGCGCGCTGGAAAAAAGCGCAGAAGCGCCACAAATTGTTGAGGGACAGTTACCTGTTTTCATCCGACCGAACACATTCGCAGATCGCATCGGCCAAGGCACGATGCAAAAAGGTGAAGGCGTTTTGAATTGGCGCCAAAGTTTTGACCGCGTAACTTTTCAAACTGTTGCCGATTACGATTCGGTTTTGGTTTTCGCCGACACATATTATCCCGGCTGGAAAGCCTTTGTAAATCAAAAGCCAGTGCCAATCGAACGCGTTAATTTTTTGTTTCGTGGCTTAGTGGTGCCGCCCGGTGAAAGCCAGGTGGAAATGCTTTACGAGCCGCAAAGTTACCGCCTGGGAATGTTTTTAACTTTGTGTGGTTTGAGTCTGCTGGGTTTTCTGGGCGCCGCTTTTATAACAAAAAATAGCCAAGCAAAGCGCCGCCCAGAATTAACCAGGCCGAATTGATTCTTGTCGTGAATAAAACTACTAATGAAGCCATAGCCAGCACAATAGCGACCAATGAAACTTCGCCTTGAGGCGCTAAAGCGTGCCGCCCCAATTCAATGGTGACAGCGGCCATGAGCGCCAGTGACGCGGCATTAACGGCATCCAAAAACGGGCGCAGCATCAGTGATTTTTGCACGCGCTCGATAATCATAGAAAGCAGGCCAACCAACAAAAACGACGGCAAAAAAATGCCCGCCGTCGCCGCTAAAGCACCCGGAAGGCCGCCGATTTGAAAGCCGATAAAAGTCGCCGTCGTAAAAACCGGCCCCGGCGTCATTTGCCCAACAGCAACAGCATCCAGCAACTGCTTTTGGCTGAGCCAGCCTAATTTGTCAACTAATTCAGCCTGCAAAAAAGCCAGCAAAACATAACCGCTGCCATAAATAACCGAGCCGATTTTTAAAAACACCCAGAACAAGCCCCAGGTTTTGGAAAGAGCGAAAGGCGTTGTGCTTACTACCAACAGAAAGGGAAACTGCGCGTGTTTTTCTTCGGTAGGTGAGGCGGCTTCTGTTTTTTTCTGATTGCGCCGCAACCATCCAAACGCCAATCCCAAAAGCGCGGCGCTGAATATCAAAGTGACTTCACTTATCCCCACATAATTCAAGGCTAATGCAGTTAGGGCAATGACAATTGCAAAGGCGCTTTGCAAAGCGGTAGCGGCGAATTTCCACAAAGCCTGCGCCACAATGGCAACCACAACCGGCGCAATGCCACGCAACCATTTCTCTACAACCGGCAACTGCCCATATTGCTGGTAAAACCAGGCAATTGCCAGAACTAAACAAGCCGCCGGCAGAATAAAACAAAGCCCTGCGACCCATAACCCGGCGCGCCCGGCGCGTTGCTGGCCGATATACATCGCCAGTTCCGTTGAATTAGGGCCGGGAATCAAATTGACGGCGCCATTTAGATCGAGGAACTGTTGTTGGCTGAGCCACTGGCGTCGTTCGACAAACTCCTGCTGCATCAAAGCAATATGCGCTATAGGCCCACCGAAACTGGTAGCGCCCAAGCGCAGGAATATCGAAGCCAATTCGCGCAAGCGTTGTTGCTGTTCGGACATGGTAATATCTTTAAGCGGTTCGTATTAAAACCGCTTTAATACTTTCCTTTATGCCTCATCTTCAAGCCATCGGCAAAAAAGCGATCAAGACGCCTGATGCGTTTCCTTTTAGTGTGCCCGCTGTGCGCTATTTGGAGCGTTTGGAATTGCAGCAGCCTGTCACGTTTTTCGTCGGTGAAAATGGTTCGGGCAAATCCACTTTGCTCGAAGGCATTGCGGCTGCCACCAACGCGATTACTGTTGGTGGCGACGATGTCGAGCGTGATGAAACGCTCGAACACGCTCGCCTGTTAGCCTCGCATCTGCGCCTTGAATGGCGTCGCAAAACCGGACGCGGTTTTTTCCTGCGTGCTGAAGATTTCTTCAATTTCGGGCGGCGCCTGCTGCGCACACAAAACGAACTGGACGAAATCATCGAACGTTATCAGGCTGAGTTAGAACTGAATCCCAACGATGACGGCATCAAGCGTGCCATTGGTTATATTCGCGGGCAGAAAGAGGCGCTAACGCGGCGTTATGGCGCCAATCTCGATCACAACTCACACGGCGAAAGCTTCATGAAACTCTTTGAAGCGCGCTTGGTGCCGGGCGGCCTGTATTTATTGGACGAACCCGAAGCCGCGCTTTCTCCATTGCGCCAACTGGCGTTTCTTTCACAAGTCAAAGCAATGGTTGCCCAGAATTGCCAGTTTCTCATTGCCACTCATTCGCCCATTCTGATGGCCTTTCCTGAAGCAGAAATTTTCTCCTTCGACCAGCAACCTGTTGCCCCAATTGATTACGACGATCTCGAACATGTGCGCCTGACGCGCGCTTTTCTCAGCGACCCTCAGGCCTTTTTGCGGCGGCTTTGAATTAGTTACTGAAAGTGCTGACGAAAAGAGCCATCGTATGTAGGGGCGCAACAGGTTGCGCCCCTACATACGGCTACTCCGGTTCTGTATTTTGTCAGGGTTACTTAAGCCACTCATTCAATGGTTGATGATTGGCTTTGTCACACAAACTTTCAGGAAGCAATTGTGCGGCACGTTGGCGTGACCATTGTGGCGTTTTGCGCCAGAGATAGACAGGCGGATGGTCGTAAATGCTCAGGGCTTCTTCAATGTTGTTGTCAGGAAACTGGTATCCAAAAAGCTGTGGGTAAGAAGTGAACTTCTGTTCTAAACGAAAGCCAAGTTCTCCGTTAAAAAGCAAGCGGTAGTATTCATTGGTGAGCGGCCAACGCCCCGGAGCGCGCTGCACGATGCCAAACACATGGTTGGATGATGTGAAAATCCATTCGACTTGATCTAATTTGTCCAGCATCTGTTGGCGTTTCCCCCGTGTATCGAGATTATATAAATCCAAATCTATCTGCTCTAAGCCGCGCGCATCGCCAATGGGCAAACGGTCATCCCAGTCACTTTCGGTTCCGACTTTGGTGCCCGGCGGAACATTAGCCCAAATCCAGCGCGAGGCTTCCATGCGCGTGTGGGGTCGCGTGTAAATGGAAACAACCGCCGCGCACCATAAAGTGCCGCAAACCGGAACCAAAGCGGCCAAAGCATAAGCCCAAACGGCACGATAACGTTGCACAAAAGCCAGCATGAACCACGCGGCCAACAAAACGAAAAACGGCGTCATCACCAAATAGTAACGGCTGAATTTTGAGTATTGCGCGCCATAATAAGCGAAGACGAGGAGGCACCAAAAAGCCATGACCAGCAGTTGACGATTGGCAATTGACTGCCGGCGAATTTTGTAAAACGCCAGCATCATGCCTCCAACGCCTGACAAAAGCAAAGGCCAGCCGATGGCCCAGAAAGCTAAATTTTTCAGAGGCCAAATGTAAGCGGCGTGACCAAACCATTGCCAGTTCCAGGGCGGGTCGCTCTCACCGCGCGAAATGGCGGCTTGCTCGGCAAACGATTTCCAAAAAGAGACTTCTTTCAAATACGGCGGCTCGCCATGAATGGCTACACGAGGCGGGCGAATGTCCAACAGGCCAAACAAAGTGAGAATGCCGCCTTCGCCGCGAAAAGCGATGGGATGCAATACGCGAAAGGCCCAAAACGCGATGAACAAAACCGAACCAGTAGCGATTAAACCGTTTTTCCAATCGCGCCTGCCGTAAGAGAAAAGTGCCCAGATTACAATGGCCGCGCCAAACATGAGCGAGGAGATTTTGCAGGCGCAAGCCGCGCCGAAAAAGAGGCCGCTAAAAATGATGGCCCGCCGTGCGCGCTTTTTGTCTTCTATCGCTTGTCGCGTATAACAAAGCGCGCAAAAGCAGGCGGTCAGGAAAAAAGCGGTGAAGGTATCAACCGTAAAAAAGTGCGATTGCTGAATATGCAGCGGCACAAGCGCGAGCAGGGCACCACTCAGTAAGCCCAAAAGCTTCCCGCCCAGTTGACAGCCGAGCCATATAATGAGCAGAACTGTGCCGCTATCGAACAACGCCGAAAGAAAGCGACCTACCAATAAAATATCGTTGTAATTATCGGCATCCGGCACGCCATTTGTGCTCGGTAAACGTGCCGCAATGGCTTTGGTTAGATTAAGGGGTAACTGCCCGTAAATGAAAAAACCAACTTTACGATTGAACGGGTTTAGCCCTGAAACATTGCTGTCGAAATAGTCGCTGATTGAGCGCGGCGCATCCAATTCGGGCACCGTCATCGTCAAAAACCGCTCATCAGGATGCAAATGCGCGCCTTCATCCCACTTTAGGTTATAAAAGCGGCATAGCAGACCAAAAAGTATCAAAAGAATGAGAGATGCAGTGGCAAAAGGGCGCAATCGAGCCGGGGCAAACATCAAGCGAATTATAGCAACTTCAGCGCGGTGAAAGCCAAAACAACGGCACTCTCATTGAAAAAGAGAGTGCCGTTGTTTTGGCCCAGTTAACGAATGGCCCGTTAAGGCAGAATCGTCAAGTTGTTTTTGCTGGCATAGAAGGTGTCGGAACCATCAAATGTCATGCGGGCTGTAACGGGCACCGATTGCGGCAAGGAGCCTCGGACAGCACCTGCGGGCACAACAGCTTCAATAGTATTGAAAAATACCCAGCGCACGTTGGTAGCCGGCACTCCATTAACGCGCACATCTAAGTTATAAGGCAAGAACCAAGCGCCTGTCAGCAGAATCTTCTGCCCCACGCGCGCACGGGACGGCTGAACGAGAAAACTAAATCTGCTGTTGAAAGGGGTGGTGTTGACGAAATTTATCGCACTGGTGGCAGTGCCGCCCGGAGTGGTGACGCTTACCTTCCCGGCAGCGCGGCCTGGAACGAAGAAGTTAATTGTCGTATCGTTGAGCACGGTGAAACTAACCGGATGACCACCCAATGTCACTTTGGTGGCGCTGCCCAAATTCAAGCCGCGAATGGCAACTCGGCTGCCTGTCAGGCCCCTATTGGGCGAAACAACGGCAATAATGGGCGCCGCCCAGAAATTGGTGGCGCTGGTTGCGGTTCCTGCTGGGGTCGTCACAGTAATGCGTCCCGTAGAAGCCCGCACCGGCACTCGCGTGGTAATTTGCGTGGGCGAATTAACAGTGAAGGTAGCGGCTGTGCCGTTGAACTTCACAGTGGTGGCCCCGGTAAAATTGGTGCCAGTAATGACAACCTGCTGGCCTTGAGCGCCTTTATGGGGGCCGAAGGATGTGATTGTAGGAACACGATTCACACCGACAGGGCTTGATAAAACCGCTGAGTTGGTAGAACCTGAAACTCCGGTAACATTAACGGTGAGAGTTTCTGATGTGATGTCCGGTGACAGCCCGGCAGCCGGTGCCAACTTCACCGTTACGTTTTGGCTCTTACCTTTATCAAGTTGGAAGTTTCTTGGAGTGACCTCTGTAACAAATCCTCGATCGTCTGTTGCTGTAACCGTAAAGGTGTCTTTGGGACCAAGATTCGTTACACGAAAAATGTAAGTCGTTGTTACACCGGGACTAAGTGTCGTGATCGCTGGTGCTGAGATAGTTACTACCTGCGCCGTAGTTAATCCTGGCAAAACTCGCTGGAAGCTCTTCCCCGTTTTATCCTCACCAATTACATAAACCAGAAACGAACTGTCTGGTAATGTGACGTTTCCGTAAAACTCACCTGTGATTCCACCTGCACTCGGAGAGAGGTTGAATGATTTCAATATCTTTCCATCTGGAGCGCGGAATTGGAACTGAGCCGATTTGAAGCCTGGAGATAGAACCGCATGGGCCATGTTAGGAGCATCAGCCAAAGGTTCGCCTTCAATGGGAAAAGCTCCTGTATGGCCGGGTCTACCGCCTACCTTCACGAACTCAAAGCGCGTGAACCCTAATGTTGCCTCACCTGTAACCTTGAGCGAGAAGCTGCCAGAACCACTCACCGAAACAACCCAATTGCCAGGAGCCGGTTTATTTAAGGAGATAACTTTTCCATTCGCAAATGTGATAAAGGTGGCATCCGCATCAGTTGAGCGCACCTCAGCGCCATTTGGTCGTTTGACAGTTACTGTTGCTGATCCACTGACTGAGAACGTGACAGCCGTCATGGTGGAATCTACCGGAACCGT
>DASWNL010000327.1:0-6531 GCA_036399215.1 Abditibacteriaceae bacterium | reverse complement strand
ACTGAAGGCAAGCCCGATTTCGATGGCAGTCGTCAGGCAACCTTCCCTATCTATCACTATAATGGCGACTGGCATGAATATACAGTGCCTTTCGAGTCTGAAGAAGACCTGACACGACTGCGGTTGGATGTTGGCGGAAGAGCGGGCAATGTTGAAATCTCCTGGATAGAGTTAGCCAACGTAAATGGTCTGGAAGCGCCCTGGGTAGAGGTGCCTGTCGCTTTTCACACCCAGCCATCGCAGCCCACTCTCTTTCAGGTGAGAGACGAGCACGGCAAACCGACCATGGCCGCCTTTATCATTCGTGACGAGCAGGGTCGGGTGTATCCAACGCAAGCCAAGCGACTGGCACCTGACTTTTTCTTTCAACCACAGATATATCGAAGAGATGGTGAGAGCGTGCGTCTGCCGGCGGGGCGCTACCAGGTTACCTGTAGCCGTGGCCCCGAATCGGTTCCTGAAGTGCAGACACTTGTTGTTGGCATCAAGCCGGCTAAGTTATCGTATCAGGTGAGGCGATGGATAGATCCATCTCGACGCGGATGGTGGTCTGGCGATCATCACATCCATGCCGCCGGCTGCCAACACTATTCCAAACCGACCGAAGGCGTGCTTCCGCAAGATATGGCACGGCATATTCAGGGCGAA
Source organism: Abditibacteriaceae bacterium (assembly GCA_036399215.1). Lineage (GTDB taxonomy): Bacteria > Armatimonadota > Abditibacteriia > Abditibacteriales > Abditibacteriaceae > DASWNL01. The sequence continues at coordinate 5,883 of DASWNL010000327.1, read as the reverse complement.
GATTTGAAGGTTGGTGCAAACCTGACCTGGGGGCCAGGCTTCGATCACCAGAAGCAATTTTTCAGCGGTAAAGAAGACAAGGTTTCCCTCTATCCCTATCTGTTGCGCTACGACGTGGAAGTTTCCGGCTTCGGCTCACATGAGTCAGGCCACCTCTGTCTGCTGCGGTTAAAGAACCAAATCTATCCCGGTGGTGATTCCTATCAGCACTGGCCAACGCTTGGTTTAAATACTCTGCGCTGGGCCAAAAAACAGGGTGCGGTCTGCGGCCCCGCGCACTCGGCTAACGGACTGACGAACCTCACCAGCCAGCGCGTTGCCAGCCGCGATGGCCCCAATGGCTTGCCCTCCTATGCGATCCCGGCGTATGACGGCATCGGCGCCAATGAGTGCATTGTAGATGTCACCCATGAAGTGCCCGGCCCTGACGGCTCTCTGGTTCCTGCGGTCGATTTCATCTCCAGCATGGACACGGACCGCAAAGCGGAATGGAATATCTGGTATCACGTTCTTAACTGCGGTTTTCGCACGCGGGTCAGTGGAGAAACCGACTTTCCTTGCATCAGCGGTGAGCGGGTTGGACTGGGGCGGGTTTATGTGAAGCAGAAAGGGCGCCTGACGTATGATGGCTGGTGTGAAGGCATTCGAGCAGGGCGCAGTTATGTCAGTGACGGCTATCATCATCTGATGGATTTTGCTGTCAATCCGTTGAATGCAGCCGGCAAGATCGTAGCCGGCAAAACCGTATTACTGGGTGAACAAAATAGCGAGGTAAGGCTGGCTCGGTCTGGTCGTATTCGCCTGAGTGCTTTTGTCGCCGCACGAAATTCTCGTGCAGTGCAGGTTCCGGTCGAGGTAGTGATGAACGGCTATCCAATCGCACGGAAACTTATCCCCGCCGATGGCAAAGAACGACAAGTTACCTTTGAGGTCGGCGTGCCCTATAGTAGTTGGGTCGCACTGCGTATCTTTCCCCAGGCACACACGAATCCCATTTTCCTAATAGTAAAGGACAAGCCTATTCGTTCCAGTCGACGCAGCGCGGAGTGGTGCCTGCGTGGGGTTGACCAGTGCTGGTCACAGAAACAGCGCTTCTACCGTGCTGCGGAGCAGGATGACGCGAAGCAGGCTTACAATCATGCCCGTCAGGTATATCAGCGCATCTTGAAAGAGTGCGTGGCAGACTGATTTATGGTGTTAATTGGTGTATGTGATACGCTGGAGCAATACTGTGCGCTCAACCGTAGGCTGATAGTGAAGACAGCTATCTCATGACTAATAAGGAAAGGAAATCACAGCACCATGGGGATTAGCATTGGTATTGTGGGCCTGGGCGACTTCGGTTCACAATTCGTGGAACTCTTCAAGAAACATCCGCAAGTTGATCGTATCGCGCTCTGTGACCGCGAAGCCGAGCGCGTGCGAAGGTTCATCGAGAATCCAGCATTCGCGGACAAGTTTCATCCGCGCGACGCCTACGGTTCGCTCGAAGAAATCTGCGCTTCGGACGTGGAGGCTTTAGCTCTTTTTACCCAACCCTGGCTGCACGCACCACAAGCTATCCAGGCGATGGAAGCCGGCAAGCACGTTTATAGTGCCGTGCCGATTATCAGCCTGCCGGATGGGCAGGAGATTCTCGACTGGTGTGATCGGTTGGTGCAGATGTGCCGGCGCACCGGCATGAGCTACATGCTGGGCGAGACGACTTTTTATCGCCCTGAAACGATGTTCTGCCGCCGCAAGGCCGCTGAAGGCGCATTTGGCTCCTTTGTTCATGCTGAAGGTGAATACTGTCACGACTATGTTTCGCCGCATTGCGATTTAAAGCAGGTGCGGCAACGTCGCCTTGCCAGCCGAGCCGGACAGGAGTGGCTGCGGCTCGAAGCGGCTTATCACGAGCGCGGCGTGCGCGGCGGCCCCATGCATTACCCGACACATTCGACCAGTGGCCCGATCAGCGTGATGCAGGCGCACGCCGTCAAAGTATCAGCGTTTGGTTATGTCCATCAGGACGGGGATGATTTCTTCGCCGGGGAATCCTTCAGCAACGAAACAGCGTTGTTCCAGATGAGTAACGGTGCCACCATGCGCATCAGTGAGCATCGCGAGATCGGTCGCCCCGATGTGGAAACGTTTCGCGTCTTCGGCACCCAGGCGGGTTATAGCGATTGGCAATGGATGGACAAAGAGCGCACCTACGCCCTCCAAACAGCAGAGATGCGCGACCCACTGCCGCCCGAAGTCAGCCAGGCGTTCGGCCTGGACGAAGGCACCGGAGTTTACGGTGGGCATGGCGGCTCACATCCCTATCTGGTGCATGAGTTTGTGGAAGCCGTCAGCAACCATCGCTTACCGGCGATCAACGCCTGGGAAGCGGTGCGCTACATGGCTGCCGGTGTTCTGGCTCATCAGTCAGCGCTGCGCGATGGAGAGCTTTTGACCGTTCCCGACTGGGGCGATGCTCCATCAGGCTGAAAGAAAATTTAAGGCTGGAGCGGTTTGACAGCAGTGGTAGTATCCAGATGAATCACCGCGTCGAACTGCTTGGACATACGCGCCTGGAAATAATGGCTTTCCCGTTCGGTCTGCGGCAGATAGACCACGCCAATGGCTCTTTCCAGACGTGGTTCACCCATCGCCAATACAAGTTGGCTTTCGCCTCGCAGCGGCAATAGAAAGTTGCCTATTCCAGTCTCATGAAAAAGAGCGGCAAAGCTACCCGGCAGCGCAGGCCGCACGCGCTCAACCTTGCCTTCTTCTCCCCACGCCGAGGCTGCCATAACCTCGCCTTGATAAGTAGTAAATCCGACTAAGACAGCTTGATCTTTAATACGCTGACGCATCAACTGTCCCAGAGTCCACTCCCCCGATTCGCCCATAGCCGTTGACCGCGCATCTCCCACATGAGAATTGTGCGCCCAGACCACTATTTTTGCGGGACGGTTCGGTGCGCCCAGATGGGCGGCTAAGGCTTCCACGGTGTCGGCCATATGCTGATCGCGCAGATTCCACGATGAGGTTGTGCCTTCATACATCACGCGATAGTATTGTTCTGCGTTTTTGATGATGCGCGCATTCTGTAGCGCTGCGAAAAGCTCATCTGTGCGTTGTGGCTGAGCAGTGGCGCCGTTCGCTGCTCCGTTTGCAAGGCCGGTGCGCTGTTGCCTCGCCTGCTGATAAAGCTGTTGCAGCTCTTGTAATTGCTCTGTGGCGGCCCCGGCACAACTTCCAGAGGATTGCCTCAAAGCCGCCAGCCCGTAAGCCTCCGGGTCGTTACCAAAGCGTTCAAAGCAGCGATAGCGTTCGCGGGCGCGGCGGGCAATTTGTGCATCAACTTTTTCCAGATGCTGCACTACGGATTCAAGTGAGCGGGGCAAACTATACACATCCATTCCATGAAATGCAACGCGTGGCGCGGTGGCGGGCAGGGCCAAATTATGCTGTCGTAGCCATTGCACCAGGTCGCGCACATCGGTGTTACGCCACATCCAACGGGGAAAGCGCACGAAGTTAGAGAGCGCTTGCTCCGCGCTGGCATCCCCAACCTGACCCTGCACATACTGGTTGACTCGATACGCATCAGGCCAGTCACCTTCTACGACAATGGCTGTAAACTCTTTTTCCTGTATCAAACGCTGTGTTATGCGTGCCCGCTCATGATAAAACTCGTGCGTGCCGTGCGTTGCTTCGCCCAACAGCACAAGGCGTGCGTCTCCCACTAAAGCCAGCAGCGCATCATAATCATTAGTTTTGTTTTGAAGGGGGATGGCCGCTGCGCGCAGTCCAGTGACGACCTCACTACGACTTTTCAGAGGCGGCGCCTGGCTTATACAGGCGCCCGGAAATAGCATCATTGCCAGAAACAGACTGGCGGCTCTCATTCTAAATCGTTTAAGTTGTCCTATTCGTTTTTGCATCGAGAATCTCCTGCACAAAATCGGCGTGCTAAGAGACGTGAGCAAATGTATTCGCGTTAAGAAGGGCTTTGGGTTATTGCCGCACAGAACCTGTTTGTAACGGTTGCTCATAGTCAGCAAGCGCACAATAAAGGCACAGCACAGCAGACACATAGCACAGCAAAGTAGAAGCTGACATAGAATTCATGACTGATTTAAACCGGAAAACTCTCTGCCTGAGTGGATATAACCGGGAGAGCAGGTCAGGGTAGCCTTGTATCAAGCCTAACTACAGGCTATTTCAAAAGTCAGGAAGGGTCAGCGAAATATCAGGTGATGGATTCCACCTGCCCGCAAGCGGGCGCCCGGCGCGGGAATGACACAAACAATGACAAAGAGTCCGTCATTCCCGTGCAGGCGGGAATCCATCACATAGCCAATAGGCCGCCTCAACATACTAAATGCCCACTTTTGAAATAACTTCTAAGCTATCAAGCTTTATCTAAGAAAAAAAGAACCGGCCCGACAGGATACATGGAGACAAGCGTCTGCTCACACTGGAGACAAAGGCACACGGGCATAAACTGTTGTGCCCTGGCCGGGCCTGGATTCGATAGTCAGAGTGCCGCCTACTATCTCCATGCGCTCTTGCATGCCCAGCAAACCCAGACGATGCGATGCAGGGCGCTCATTGCCTTGCTCATCCTTTTCTGTATCAAAGCCCTGTCCATCATCTTCCACAATAGCAGTCAGGGTAGACTGGCTCTTTTCTAAAATCACGCTGACGTTTTGCGCCTGGGCATGGCGTTGCACGTTGGTCAGGGCTTCCTGCACCACACGATAAATCGCAATCTCCATCGGCCCGGTTATATTTGTTGTGTTTAGCGTATCTTTGGGATAGTTATGAACAAAAGCGGCCCTGGTGTCATACTGGGATCTCCACTCTTCCACATACTGCTCCAGGGCTTTTGGCAATCCTAAATTATCCAGTTCGGCAGGGCGCATCTCCCAGGCCAGACGCTGCACCAGCTCTATTAACCCTTTGACCGAACCTCGCAAGTTCTCCACTTGCTGGGGATAGGAGGGATAGGAACTTCGGCGGCGCTCAGGTTGTAGTGCTTCAGGCTGTGGCCATTCAGGCAACACTTGCAATCGCATCAGCAGAGCAGTTAATTCCTGACCGAGAACATCATGCAGTTCGCGGGAGATGCGATGACGCTCTTCTTCCTGCACATTGACCAGACGCTCCATCAATTGCTCACGCGCCTGACTGGTGTGTTTGAGTTGTGCGGTGCGCTCTTGCACCCGTTGCTCCAACTCATCATGCGCCTGCCAGATCGCTTCCTGGGCCTGCTTCAACTCTTCAATATCCGTCGCCGTGCCAAACCAGGCTACCACCTCGCCTGCCTCGTTACGCAGCGGCACATTACGCCCAATATTCCAGCGATAAGTGCCATCGGCACGGCGCAGGCGATATTCAGTGTCAAAGACTTCACCCTCAGCCTGAGCCTGTTCCCAGCGCGCCACAGAAGCCGGAGCATCATCAGGATGCACTATTCTTTGCCAGCCCAGTCCATAGGATTCTTCATAGCTCAGGCCGGAGTAGTCATGCCAGCGCCTATTGAAATAGTCCGCTTCGCCCTGTGCATTATTCGTCCAGGCCAGTTGAGGGATGGCATCGGAGAGGGTGCGGAAACGCGTTTCACTGGTCTTTAGCTCTTGCGCAGCAAGTTTTTGCTCGGTGGCATCGCGGAAAATTTTAATGAAGCCTTGCAGGTTTCCGGCCTCGTCACACATCGCCATCAGCGCGCCACTGGCCCAGAAGCGCTCGCCGCTCTGGCGCAGATGCCAACGCTCATCTATGGCGCGGCCCTGCTTCGTCGCAGTTTGAATCTCCTTTTTCGGCTCGCCCGCCGCCCGATCTTCAGGCCTGAAGATAATCTCACCGCTTTGCCCGATGGCTTCTTCTGCTGTAAAGCCGGTAATC
>DASWNL010000326.1:0-9592 GCA_036399215.1 Abditibacteriaceae bacterium | reverse complement strand
CTTGATTATTCGATGACAAATAACGGTTCAATTGTTTCGACTCTGGTAAAGCTGTAAGAACGCCCTTTGTCAGTGGTAAAGCGAATTGAATTCTCCTTAACCTCCACACTAACCGGGCCTTTGCCCAGATGAGGAAGTTGTTCCTCGAAATTTAGTTGATTGCCCTTACTCCAGTGGCATTTCGTGTATATCACATAAGATGGGCCAAAAACCTTACCATTTTTTGGTTTCTTTTCCCAGCCGCTGACCATCACAATCCCATTCATAAAACTAAAGTAACTAAAGTCGCCGTCGCTGCCCCACTGTCCTGAAATATCAGGCGAAGAATCGCGACGTGATGCGAACAGCAGACCCGAAACAAGCAATCCGCCCAGCAGGCAAACCAATAACCAGCGTCTCTTTATCGGGTTTGAAGTCACTTTGAAGTGGGAATCCACAGTCGCCTCGCCTCTTAATTGTCTAGTCTCAACAGCGCATCAATGCACCGGCGCAGTTCCATCAGGGCTGCTCGTGGTGGGCCGCCGTCCTGTTCAATCCACAACTACACGGTGTCGAGATTGGCACCCACACTGTTCACCGCTTGCGCAGCTCGGAGGAAGTAGACCGGCATCGTCGGAAAAATCGAACGTGGTCAAGGCAGCCTAAAAAGTCCTTTGCGGCGCCGCGTGCGGATTCTGCGGTTGGTGCCGGGAGTGCGGTTGCCACCGCCTATCACCGGCGCGCCTTTATAGAACTGCCATTCGTGCGGCGGCTCGATGGTGCCCTGGTAGGTAATATACTCCGGCCCAACGACGAATGCCGTGTTCTTCTCCAGTTTCGCGGCATAGTTGTCTGCGCCGTTGCCCCAGTAGTCCTCCTCGGCCTTTACTGTGATGGGAAGCCCCGCCGTTTTATGCCAGGAGATCGCTTTATCGGCGCGAACCTCAAACGCTAATGACGACCACGGCTCTTTGACATAAACGAAGTAACCGCTCTCCGGTTTATCCACCTCCAGGTGCGCCACCGATGAAATCAGGTTGCCGTCCGTGCCGCGTAGCGCCCTCTCGAATGCACGACGTGGCGCGTCGCGCCGCGCGTTTTCCATGGAATAGCGCACGGCGAAGATGCCGGCACACACTAAGACCAGCACTGCCACGGCGAGCAGTGCGCCGAGTGTCCGCTTGTCGCGTTGCACCTGATCTACCTGATCCGGCGCCCTGTCCTGCATGCCCTGCGATAAGCCAGGCTGCATACCCGGTGATGCGCCATAAGGCGACACCGGGGAACCAGGCACCGCCGAGGAACCAGGCACCGCCGAGGAACCAGGCACCGCCGGGGCGGGTGTTAAGTCGCGTCGGCCCTTATTAGGCAGCGTGGCGCCGCAATCCTCGCATACCCATTCGGTCTCCGGGTTGACTTTACCGCACAGAGGACACTTGTTTTCCATGTTAAAGAGCGCCGCCTTTATAAAACAACCGGGCGCACCGTTGCTCGTAAATCTCCCACAAGCACTCGCGCCAGATGCTCATGTTCTGCGTGCCGATTTCAAGGCCAGTTGAGCACTTCCATAGCTTGCCCTAAATACTCCAGTTGCCTTTTTGCCTCTTCCTCAGTTGAGCAAGTCATGAGGGTAATTTCGTCAACATCTACTTTGGTGACGATGCGAAACTTAACAAAATCGCCGCGATAATCATTCTCGGCCCGCGCGCCTTTGATTTGAATCAAAGAAACCGTTGCCACATTAATCAGCGTTCCGTCCTCGGCTTTAATCCACATAATTGTCCTCAGGGCCACCCTCTTCAATTTGAATCAGAAAACAAGTAGGTTTTAATTCCTGTTTTAATCAAACGCTTTTGCCAGCACGCTCAATCCACCTCTCTACTCAGCACACAACCGCCCTTCTGCCCGTAGATCTCTCACAGCGTCTCACGCCGGCTGCTGACGTTCTGCACACTCACCCGATGTAGCGCCGCCAGTGGCCTTCGATGTTGAGTGTCGTCCACCACTGGCCGCGCTATACCTACCATATACCAATGCTCCAACGTCTTTGTGACAGGTTACGGCGCTGCTGTGGAATGGCAGTGCCGTAATCTTGCCCACCTGGTTGGTCTGCACCTCTAACGGCTCCCGCGCAATTTATGACAAATCCAACTCAGTTCCAAGCCCCTTATCTCTAAGCTCCTTCATCGTCATCCCAATTGAAAGGAGGCGATCCAGCCTGCCTCCGGTGTTCGGCCACTACATTGAGCAGATGCTGGGCAAGTTCACCTAATTCAGGATTCTGCCGTGACGGGTCGTGTTGAAACGATTCCAACCGCTGAAGGGCGCGTGTGAGTTGATCAACGGCGCGTTGCCCTTCATCAAGGGGCTGCCCTTCCTCCGCTGGTAAATCAGACATGGTTTCAGACATGATTAATAAACCTTTTCCGCATCTCCAGCAGTTCCATGCGCAGTTTCACTGTCTCTTTTACATAACGACCTTGAGTCACCATTTCGCGGTGCATCCAGTTGCCAACACTTTCATCGTTTTGAAAGCAAATCCGCAAGACTAAACCCGTTGTGCCATCATCGAATTTGTGGTTATTCTTGATGTCTGCCACAATGCCAGACACTGTGCCGTCTTTATTGTAAATCGTGTTAGCTCCGGCATATAACGTGGGGTTAGGGCAGAGATACAACCCTTACTTCTTTATCGGTTGCGCGGTTGTTCGCTGCGCCAGTTTGCCTGGTTTGGCCTTTGAAGCATCAGGGCTTTGCGCATAGCCGATACCTTTGGTTTTAGGCTGTCCAAAGAGTTCGGGATGCAAATAAGCGCCACGCTCGCGGCCCTTCTTTTCTTCAACGGCCACAACGCGATTCGCATTGGCATAAGCATCTTTACGAACACCTGTGACCTGCCACGATACTTTCATGCCCGGCTTGCCACCGGCGACTTTGAACTGATTGCTTGTGATCTCCTGTGCCACATAAACCGGGGCGAAGCCACCAATGCAGGTCAGTTGATAACGAAACTCGCGATTGAGAGCCGAGAAGTAATCGGGCATTTTGACCATTGCCTGTCCTTTTTTGTCGAGGGTGACATTGCCGTTGTAGATGTTCATCATATCCGGCGATTCCACAAAGGAGTGCGAGAGGTATTTGTTGGCTGGGTCAAGAGGATGATCTATCTTGAAAGTGCCGGCACCTTTAGCCAGCGTGCCGGTGATAGTTACGTCACCATCGAATTGACCCGCCAGACCGCCAGTGCTCCTCGCGTGTAACCCAACACCATTGACGCCATCAGCCAGGACGGCGGTCCCGTCGTCGCTTTTGCCATGCACACCAACGGCCGCAGTGCTGAAGCCGAAAACGCCCGTATTACTGTCACTTTTTCCATGCACACCAACGCCCGTGGTGCTCAAGCCGAAAACGCCTGTGTTAGTGTTGCTCAAACCATGCGTGCCGATACTGCTGTCACTTTGGCCATAGATTCCCACGCCGCTAAAGCTTTCGCCAAAAACGCCAGGGCCGCCGCCGTAATGAGTGGCATAAACGCCATAGCCATTGGCCGTGCCGCTGTTGTTGACGGCGCGCACGCCGGCGGAACCCGCACCCGGTGTTGTCGCGGCGACAAAGCCTACCACGCCGCTGGCATTGTCCTCAAGAGAATTGGTTTCGCCCAGCACGCCCGGATTAATGCCTGTTGCGCCGGTGTGCGTGCCGCGAATACCAGTGCCACTGGTGCTGCGGCCATACACACCAGGGCCGCTATTGCTGGTGCCATACACACCAAAGCTGCTATTGCTATTGCCACTCACACCCACACCAAAGGTAGCGATGCCATATACGCCAGAGCCGCCTCCGGCGTGAGAACCATACACCCCGGAGCCATTAGCATTAGTGCCGTTGTTGAGGCCGCGCACGCCTGCCGAATCGTTCCCGGCCCCAGATGAGGTCACAATGCCGCGCACACCGGTAGCACCTGTCGCAGTGGAATTAGTTTCGCCTTGCACGCCCGGCTCGCTTCCCGATGTGGCACTGTGCAAACCATAGACACCTTTGCCGGTAGGGCTGGTGCCATAGATACCGCTGCCACCTCCGGCATGGGAACCAAAGACGCCATAACCTTCCAGACCGGTGCCGATATTCTCACCACGCACCCCGGCGGAGTTAACACCGGCATTCGTGACATTAACCAGACCATGCACCCCAAGGGCACCAGCAGAAGTGGAACTGGTTCTGCCATAGACGCCAGACTGTGTGCCGGTGGCGCCAGTATGCAGGCCATACACCCCATAACCACTGGTGCTGGAACCCAGCACGCCATAGCCGCTGGTGCTCAAACCATACAGGCCCCGCCCCGAAGGGCTAAAGCCATAGACACCATAGCCACTTCCCGCATGAGAGCCATAAACACCAAAGCCGTTGCTACCCGTGCTATCGTTGATACCGCGCACCCCCGCTGAGCCTGCGCCTGCTACTGCTGAAGTAATACGTCCCTGGATGCCAATGGCACTGGCCACAGTGGAAGAGTTATCGCCCTGTATCGTTGTAGCTCCCCCACTAATAACGGTCAGCTTAGAGTCTGGAGTAGTGGTGCCGATGCCAATATTACCACCAGTGCGTTCAATAATCACCGAGTTGCCGATTTGATTGGGGCTGGTGAACTTGGCGATGTTGCCGGCTGTGCCTTCGCCGGTAATGGTGGTAATGACTCGTGTGCCAACCGAGCGGGCTGTTCTACCTACCTGCTCAGTCGAGGAGGTAATGAGGTCGCTACCATCAGAGCCATCAGAAGGAGTATCATCAGTAGCATTGGCCGCACTGCTTTTAGCATTGGTTTGCGGCGGTTGTGCGCTAAGAGGTTGGAGGCCAATGGCCCCGATAAGTCCAGCGAAAATTACGCCAGAGCAAGCAGTAGAGAGGGCGCCAGGCAAAGTCAAGCAGTGCCGGACAGAAGGCTGCGGGCTTTTCATACGGGTTCTCCTTTAATTCGCCATTATTAATCCAATCAATAATAACTTGCCCGTAAGGATGCCAGACTCAATCAAAACTTGCAATAAATGTCATGCACACAACATATCAAAGATTCTATGAACGAGTGCCTGACAAAAGGGCCGATTACCAGAGTGTGGTAATCGGCCCTTGCTTGTCTGTCTATTGCTTGTAGTCCGATTTCTTCCCCGTCGCTTTTCTTGGATAGTGCGTTAGCCTGGTTGAGGTTCAATGCCAGATTCGCTCTGTGCTTCAATCTTTGGTGCAGAAAAACCGGTAAAGATATGCTCATGGGGCAAGCCCAATAGTAAGAGGGTTTCTTCGAGGAGCATCAAAGCACCCGCCATTTCGGGCACCACAACCGCTGTGGCTCCGGCCTCGCGCAACTTCACATCGTTTTCGGCTCGCTGAGCACGGGCCACAATCAGCACGTCCGGGTTGGCGCGTCGTGCCCGATGCACAATAGCGCGTGTCGCACCAAAATCAGGGAGAGCGACCACAATGACACGGGCCTTATCCGGCTTGGCCGCTGCCAGCACATTTTCGTAAGACGCATCGCCGTAAATAGCAGTAACACCGCCGGCTGAAATCTCCTGCACTAAATTGAGGTTTTGATCAATGATGACAATGGGCAAGCCCGCCTGGCGTAGACCGCGCGCCATACGCTTCCCCACCCGTCCATAACCAATAATGATGGCATGTTCTTCTATTGTCCCCTCTTTGAATTCCAGTTCCGTTCGCGGCGTGAGCCATTGTCCAATAACAGGCAAACGTGACAGCACCTTACCCACACGGGGAGCGATCCAGAAAGCTCCTGGGGTGAGAAGTATCGTCAAAAGGGAAGAGGACAGAATCAGGTTATACAACTCGGTGGGAATCACATTAGATGAGCGCCCCACCTGGGCCAGCACATAGTTGAACTCACCAATGGAAATCATACCCAGAGAAACAAAGGCGGTTGTCTTGCTGCCCAGCCGAAAGGGAAGCAGCGCTGTCGCTGTGAGTATGGCTTTGGCCAGCATGATAAAGAGTGCCAGCCCTATAACGCTGGGCACATTACGCACAATAAAACCAACATCAATCAACATGCCGACTGAAACGAAAAACAGCGTGGCGAAGAGATCTCGCATCGGAACCATCTCCGCGATGACGCGATGATCAAACTCGGTTTCCGTCAGCATCAAGCCACCCATAAAGGCACCCAGCGCCGGTGATAACCCCAGCCAGGCACTGGCCGAGGCGGTGCATAAAGCTAAAGCAACAGCGGTAAGGAGAAACAGTTCAGGCGAGTGCAAGCCTTCCACGCGTGCCATCAGTTGGGGGACAACACGCGCCCCCAAAAACAACGTCACGCCGATAAATATCAAGGCTTTTAATAACACCCAGGCCAGGTCAAGGGCGGCATTATCCGCACTACTGGCTAACTTGGGAAGCAGCAGGATGAGCACCACCACGGCCAGGTCCTGCACGATGAGCATCGCCAGCAGCAAACGTCCATGTTTGGACTCCATTTCACCACGGCTCATTAGGTTTTTGAGAATGACCATTGTGCTACTAACGCTGATGATGCCGCCAAAAAACAAACTCTGCATAAGGGGCCAGCCAGTGATCATACCCAAAGCAATGCCGGCTAAAATAATCAGCGCCAGTTGAACCAGGGTGCCTATAACAGCAGGCCCTTTGACCTTTGCCAACTCTTTCAACGAGAACTCAATTCCCAGCGCAAACATCAAGAAGATAACGCCGATTTCAGCCAAGACCGCTATCTGTTCCTGATCGCCCACAAAGCCTGGAGTAAAGGGGCCAATCAGCATACCGGTTACCAAGTAGCCAACGATGGGCGACTGTTTCATCCGATGTGCTATTAGGCCGCCGATGAGAGCGATGGTGATGGCAACGGTGAGATTGAGGATCAGTTGATGCTCGTGGCTCATGGAAGATTTTTATGTGGCTGTTTTTATGTGGCTTAATCTGTTGCTAAAGTCAGAGGCGTGAGTTCTCTTTTCTGTTTTACTCTCTCTTCTACTCTACGGCCCGCACTCTCATAGGATATTCAATTGCGTTTGAGAAGGTTGTGAGTTAAGTCACTGGTTTTCCGAAATCAGATAGACGATGACATCGCCTGTCTGTAAGCGCAACTCACGCAGTTGATGAAAACGAAAGGTTTGTTCGCCCCGCTGCACACCCAGGATTAAGGCGTTTTGCAAGCGTTCCAGACCGCAGGGCGATTGGCCAATATCTTCGGGTAAAACTTCGCATTCCACGGCATCGAGTCCATGACCGAAAACCAGCAAATCCTGTAAGAAGGGCACAACCGCTTTCTGGCGCACAGCCGCACTCATCATGCGCCCACCGGCAATGGAAGGGGCGACGACTACATCTGCTCCCGCGCGATAAAGCAGTTTGATGTTCTCTTCTTCGCGGGCTGATGCAATGATGCGCACCTTTTCATTGAGTTGGCGCGCGGTCAGGCAGATCAAAACGCATTCATCATCGCGGTGCGGCGCCACCAGGATATGATCGGCTTCTTCGATGTTGGCAGCTCGGAGTATCTCTTCACTGGACGCATTGCCTTTGAGGGCCACAAATCCTTCAGAAGCGGCGTTCTGAACCGCTATCTCATCAGGTTCGATGACCACGATCTGTTCGCGTGTGTGATGATGCGCTAAAAGCTCATCGGCGATAGCTTGGCCTTTTACGCCAAAGCCGCAAACAATGGTGTGATTTTTCAATGTTGCTTTAAGTTGTGCCATCAAGCGTCCTTCCCGAAAGCGATGCACGAAGATTTCATAAGTCGTGCCCAAAAAAGTAATCCATACGAACACGCGCACCGGTGTTAAAAACACTGAATTGAAAAGGCGTGCACCGGGCGTCACGGGCACTATATCACCATACCCTACTGTCGTCAGTGAAATAATGGTGAAGTAGAGCACGTCCACAAAACCCATTTCACGGTCGGGATGGATGTTGTCACGCAATCCGCCACGCCCAATATAGAGCATAATCGAGACAATGAGAATCGCACCCACAGCGGCACCCAGACGCTGAAACAGCCCCGGTAAAGGCGAAGTTTCCGGCAGGCGCAGAACTTCGTAATGGGCAGAAGAGGGAGCAGAAACAGCCATTTTGATTGATCTTGGTCGCCGCCGGGCAAATCCTGGCAAATCCATGCCGAAGCGGCGCGCTATCTTGATGAAAGTGTAGCTATTGCCGACGATTGTTGTGGCTTAATACCTGAGAATCTACTTCAGGTTAATAATCGACTTTTCCTACACAGGCATCTGCACACGCCAGAAGCAAAAGGACCAAGTAAAAAAGCAATCAGGACAAGGCTATTGGCGAAAATGGTTGCAATGCAACAAGAAAGCCGATTCCCATACCTTGGGAATCGGCCTTTTGCACTTCCGTTCCTGCAATCAGGAACAAGAAAACGAAGTGATCACTAAACAAGCGGGACGGGTTTGAGACATTCATTGCGAAAACTGCCGGCCACTTCGTTTTCCTTGCGCAAAATTCTATCGAAGAAGACTAAACCGCACAAGAAAAACACGACAAGAAAGTGCGGCGATGTTTTTGCGGCGATGCTTTTTCAAGATGTAACACTACGCGCTCGAAGGCTTTGGGACGTTGGTTATGAATTGAAGAAGTATGAATTGAGAAAGGAATAGAAAATAAAAGTCACACGCCCTAACTTTGGCACATGCTACTTCTTATAAAAGCCAGGTTCTATCACGAACTATCATCGTTAGTCATGGTTCGCCGTTGAAAGAGTTGCCCGAAGGTCGAACGTATAGCGCGGCTCCATGGCGGGCTTGTATCTGAACCTACTTCCGTTGTTTTCGCTGTAACACCCACCCCTTTTGTCGCGCTGGCTGCCGGTTTATCTAACAGTTGATTAGCAGGTGTTTCTATCCATCGCTGCTGCGTCTCATCCCATCGTATGCCGACCCAACAATTCAGGGAAGGATCTTGATATTCGAGGGTTTCTAAATCAACGGCTCCTAACCGCAACTTAATAGGCTCCATCTCCTGGCCCGCCTCTTTAACTGATTCACAGCCCAAGAAATAAATACCATCCTCTTCGACGGCAACAATCCAACCTTCGCACGGTTGTCCACTTCTTAAACAGAAGTAATGTCTTTCGCCCATGCCGCTGAACTCATCCAGCAGACTTCCAACGCTCTTGATCGGTGCCATAAGGTGCCTCCAAACGTAAAAACAGCAATGCGCCAACCCAATGTGTCAACGCAAAGCGCTTAAAACAGGGGCTATGGGAAGTAATAGATCACGGAAAAGCAAGAGCAGAAACCGTTGAAGATTTCTGCTCTTGCTTTATGTGAGACGGTTTATTTGAAAGCGCGTGGTGGCAAAGCGCCGCCTTTGGGTGTGGTGGTGCCGCCGGCTGCTACCACGCCGCGCCAGGAGTTGCCCGGAGTGAAGCCTTGTCCAGGAGGGCCATAGTGGCCGGTGGTGCCAAAACCATAACCGGGTTTGGTATCAACCGGAGCCGGTGGCGGGCAGGTGGGTGGCGGTGGTGGCGGCGGGCAACCGCACATGCCATCGACACTGCCCTTTTCTACGGTGCTGAGCGCTACGGCGCCCGATACAACCGGAATGAACACTTTTGTGGCTGTGGGGG